>JAGWQP010000067.1 GCA_028876805.1 Acidobacteriota bacterium
AACTCGGCAACTGCTGATCAACGGATCGGAAGCAACGCCGGGAATTTTCGGAATTCTGGAAGAAGGCTACCAATCCTCCGGAGACAGTTACCGCGAGTGGCTTACCGAATACATGTCGCCCTCGGAGTGCCCGGCCTGCCGTGGGAAGCGCCTACGGCCCTCGAGCCTCGCCGTGCGTGTCAAGGATTTTTCGATTGCCGAGTTCACGGCACTGCCCGTGGCACGCGCTCTAAGCACGCTCGGGAATTGGGAATTTCACGATCGCGAGCGCCAGATCGCCGGCCGGGTGCTCGATGAGATCCGGCGGCGTCTCGAGTTCCTGTCGGCGGTGGGATTGGACTATTTGAGCCTGGACCGTTCGGCGGCCACGATTTCTGGAGGCGAGGCCCAGCGCATTCGCCTCGCGACGCAGATCGGTTCGAAGCTTCGCGGCGTGCTCTACGTGCTCGACGAGCCATCCATAGGGTTGCATCCCCGCGACAACGGCCGACTGCTTCAGACCCTGACCCGCCTGCGCGATCTCGGCAACACGGTGGTTGTGGTGGAGCACGACGCGGAGACCATCGAGCGCGCCGATTACGTGATTGATCTTGGTCCCGGCGCCGGGCGCCTGGGTGGCAGCTTGGTGGCGGCGGGGAAGCCCGAAGCCATCGCCAAAAATGAGAATTCGCTCACCGGGCGGTATCTCTCGGGCACGCTCGAAATTCCCGTACCGCCCGAACGGCGCAAACCGAACGGCAAGGCGCTCGTCATTCACGGAGCGCGCGAGCATAACCTCAAGAATATCGACGTGGAGATTCCGCTCGGCGTGCTCACCGTGGTCACTGGTGTTTCGGGCAGTGGCAAGTCGACGCTGGTGAACGAAATCCTCTATCGAACACTGGCCCGCGAGATTTACGGCTCGCACGAAGAACCCGGCGCGCACGATTCTATCGATGGCATCGCGCACATCGACAAAGTGATCCGCATCGACCAGGCGCCCATCGGCCGCACGCCGCGCTCCAATCCCGCCACCTACACCGGCCTTTTCACGCCGATTCGCGACCTCTACGCGATGCTGCCGGAATCGCGCGAGCGAGGCTACAAGCCCGGCCGCTTCAGCTTCAACGTCAAGGGCGGCCGCTGCGAAGCGTGCCAGGGCGATGGCCTGAAGCGGATCGAGATGAATTTTCTGCCGGACGTGTACGTCACCTGCGACGTGTGTCGAGGCCGCCGCTACAATCACGAGACACTCGAGGTGAAGTTCAAGAACTATTCGATCGCCGACCTGCTGGACGCCACCGTCGAAGAAGCCCTGCCGTTGATGGAGAACCTGCCGCAGATCCGCGCCAAGCTGCAGACGCTTTTCGATGTGGGCTTAGGCTACGTGCACCTCGGCCAATCGTCCACGACCCTCTCAGGCGGCGAGGCACAGCGTATCAAGCTGGCCAAGGAACTGAGCAAACGACAGACCGGCCGCACTTTCTATCTGCTGGACGAACCCACGACCGGCCTGCATTTTGACGACGTGCGCAAGCTGCTCGACGTCCTGCAGCGCCTGGTGGAACTGGGCAACACGGTGGTCGTGATCGAGCACAACCTGGACGTGGTCAAAACGGCTGACTGGATCATCGATCTTGGCCCCGACGGCGGCGAACATGGCGGCCGGATCGTAGCCAGCGGCACCCCCGAACAGGTGACCCGCTCGAAAAAAAGCTACACCGCCGAAGCGCTGCGGAAGGTGCTGGGCAACATAACGGCGGTGTAGCGCAAGGGCGGGGGGCGCTCTGGCCCACCAATTTATGGGACTCCCGACAAACTCGGTCGTCGTCCTGACCCGTGATAGCGCCCTCGACTACTTGCCGCCGGTGAGGGTTCTGCAGGTGACTTCCGCTCCAGGGGCGGTGTTTCGTCGGAGGTCTTGGCGCCGAAGAGAACTTGCATGGAGACCAACGGGGGGGTAAACCTCGATCACGCGGTAACCGTATCCCAAGTAAGTGCCACAGAGACGAGTCGCCCAGCCCGGTCCGAGCGTAGAGTCATTTTCGGCCCTCCGCTTCTCTCTTCCCTGCGATCCGGTTGGGGCGAGAGCCTGATTCGGTTGACCTTCCTTATGCATCGTTGCTCCCCTCGCTCGCCCTTACGGGATAATGGGTTGATGCACGGCGGCCCTCGACACGCATGAGCCAGTATCCTAAGCGCCCGCTGGATTTAGGCGGCCTCCGAACCATCCCGCTCGAGCAACGCGGCGGCAAGGTGAAGACCGCCGACTTCGCTTCGGTGTACCACAAGGGGTCCGGAATTGTCGGATGGCTCGAATCGCTGCCGCGCATCCTGGCGGGCAACTCGCTGCGGGCCGCGGTGGAGGCGGTCCTGAACGCCCGCCGGCGGGGGCGCGCCCTCATCTGGGGGCTGGGCGGACATGTGATCAAGTGTGGTCTGGCGCCGGTGCTGGTGGAGCTGATGCAACGCGGCTTTGTCACTGCGTTTGCGGTTAACGGCTCCACGGCCATCCACGATTTTGAGATTGCGCTGGCCGGGCATACCAGCGAGGACGTGGAAGCGGTGCTGCCGGACGGGCGCTTTGGCTCGGCCGAGGAAACCGGGCTCGGCATGAATCAGGCGATTGCGAGCGGTGACCGCGAAGGGCTTGGCATCGGAGAGGCCATCGGCCGGTGGCTCGAGTCGACGGCGGCACCGGAACACGCCTCGTCAAGCCTGCTCGTGCAAGCGTACCGCCACCGCACGCCGGTCACCGTGCACGTGGCCGTTGGCACCGACACGCCGCACATCCACCCCGCCGCCGATGGAGCCGCGATCGGCTCCGCCAGCCTTCGCGATTTCCGGTTGCTCTGCGCCTATGTCGCCGATCTGGATCAGGGCGGTGTCTATTTGAACGTAGGCTCCGCCGTCATACTGCCCGAAGTCTTTCTGAAGGCCGTATCCGCCGTCCGCAACCTGGGGCATCCTCTCGGCAACTTCACCACGGTCAATTTCGATTTTCTACAACACTATCGGCCGCAGGTCAACGTGGTCGAGCGGCCGCACGCGCAATCCAAAGGCGCAGGCTACGCGATCACCGGCCATCACGAGATTCTGATTCCCCTGCTGGCGGCCGCTCTCATCGAGAGGCAGCCGTGACCGAGCAGCAGCCATTTCGACCGCTCGGACCAGCGCCGCGGACCGAGCTTCCCCCTCCGGAGCTAGCACCCGAGCCGGACCGGGACGCCCCGTTCTGGAGCTATTGGGACCTGGTGGTCTTCCTGGGCCTGGCGATTCCGTGCCTGTTGCTCGGCTTCGGACTGGTCCGGTTGCTCGAGTACCTGTTTCACTACCACCCGCATGTCCGCACGGTGGAGCTGATTCCGGCGCAATTTCTGGGCTATGCCCTCATGTTCCTGGGATTACTGCTGCTCTTCCGATGGCAGTACGATCAGCCTTTCTGGAGCTCTCTCGGCTGGAAGCCCCTGCGCCTGCCGCCGCTAATGGTGGTGATTGCGGGTCTCCTCACTGCCTCGGGCGTCTTGGCGGTCAGCTTGTTGCTCCAGATGCCGGCCACCAGCAACCCCATGACAGAGATGTTAGAGGACCGCACTTCGCTGGTTCTGATCGCCGTGTTCGGCATTACGCTGGGTCCGCTGTTTGAAGAACTCGTGTTCCGCGGCTTTCTGCAACCGCTGTTGGTGCGCAGCCTGGGCGCCGCGCCGGGGGTGTTGCTGGCCGCCGTGCTGTTTGGCCTGCTGCACTCTCAGGAATATGGCAATTCCTGGCGTCACGTAGTGCTGATCTCGCTCGCCGGCGCCGCATTTGGTGCCATGCGCCATCGCACCGGTTCCACGCGCGCCTCCACGCTCATGCACGCTTCCTACAACGCGCTGTTTTTCTTCGCGCTGCTCCTACAGCGCGACCAGCTTCGGCATCTCTAGCTCCTGGCTATGGTAGAAACCATTCAATGGATCGACGACAGCGTGGTTCTGATCGATCAGACGCGGCTGCCGCTCGAAGAAAAGTACATCGCGTGCCACTCCTACCTGGAGGTGGCCGCCGCCATCCGCGAGATGGTGATCCGGGGTGCACCGGCCATCGGAGTGGCCGCCGCCATGGGGGTTGCGCTTGGCGTGCTGCGCGCGAATGAGGAAAACCTGGACGCGCAGGTGAACACCATCTGCGACACGCTCGCCAAGACGCGTCCCACAGCGGTCAATCTCTTCTGGGCAATCGAGCGGATGCGGCGGCTCTATCAGCGGCTGCGCGGCAAGCCGATCGCAGAGATTCGGAAGTGGATGATCGAGGAAGCCCGGCTGGTCCGCGAGGAAGACATCGCCATCTGCCGCGCTATCGGGCACAACGGCGCGGCCCTGGTGCCCGATCACTCGACGGTACTCACGCACTGCAACGCCGGCGCCCTGGCCACGGCGGGTTACGGGACCGCACTCGGAGTGATCCGCGCCGCCGTCGAAGCGGGCAAGCAAGTTAGCGTTTTCGCGGATGAGACCCGGCCGTTTCTGCAAGGGGCGCGGCTGACGGTTTGGGAATTGCAGCAGGACGGCATTCCCACCACCCTCATTACCGACAACATGGCCGGCCATTTCCTGAAATCGGGCCGCATCGCGTGCGTGTTGGTGGGCGCCGATCGCATTGCCGCCAACGGTGATGTCGCAAACAAGGTGGGCACCTACACGGTAGCTGTGCTGGCGAAGGAGAACGCCGTGCCGTTCTTCGTGGCGGCTCCAATTTCTACGCTCGATCTGACGCTCGCCTCTGGCGAACGCATCCCCATCGAGCAGCGGGCGGCCGCGGAAGTAACCCACGTTTTCGGACGGGCCGTGGCGCCGGCCGGCACCACGGTCGAAAACCCGGCCTTCGATGTGACGCCCGCGCAGTACGTGACGGCGATCATCACCGAGAAGGGCGTGGCTCATCCTCCGTACGAAGAGTCCCTGCGACTGCTCGCCGGTTCACGCCTCTGATAAGGTAGACCTGAATGCGAATCGTCCTGACGGCTCTGTTGTCTCGGACTGTGTTGGTCGCTTCTGACGCCACCCGGCCCATCTAGCGTTTCCTGTTGCCGGATGTGTACGGGCACGACCACGATTTTAACGAGTACCGAGCAAAGGTGATCCGGCTTGAGTTCATCGAGACCCTCTGCCCGCATTGCCGCGCCTTCACCGCAATTCTGAACGAGGTCGAGACGCGCTATATGAACCGCGTCAACATCGTCGCCGTGGTGAATCCGCCGGATCTACCCGCCAAACGTTTCTGCATTCATTCGCCACCCCGTCTATTACCCGATCCTGCTGGACGCCGACCGGGTCGCCTAGCCTATGTTGGCAAGCCGGCCTTCCACCTCCCTGCCTATTCCTGATCGATGCTGCCGGTCAGATCCGCCACCAGTATGAGCACGGGCCGGCTACTGAGAAGATGTTCGAACGAGAAGCTCTCTTGCGCGCGCTCGACAACCTGCTCGGAGCCAGCTTCGGAGCGCCGGCGGCCGACAAACGGTAGCCGGCCGCCCTATTCCAGGCCGCGCAGCCCTTTCGATCACCGCTTCCCGGTAAGGTATTTGACGAGCAGAACTTCATTGCCACGCTCGTTGTAAACGAGCTCGTCGACCAGATTGCGCGCCATCAGAATGCCAAAGCCGCCGGGCCGCCGTCCGTGCTCCACACGGAGTTCCACGTGGCGGATCGGCGCGTCGGCGGGGTTGGCAAGCGCCGAGTGCTCGAGCGCCTCCAGGGAAAATCCTTTGCCGGGATCGCGTACCTGCACCATTAGAGCCCGCGCGGTGCGCAGCAGGCTGATCTGGACCCGCTTGCGGAAGTTCGATTTCGAGCCATGCTCGATTGCATTTAGCAGCAGTTCCCGGAACGCGGCGGCGACATCGTCGCCAGTCTCAGCCGGCAGATCGGTCTCGAGTTCGCCCAACAGGTGAACCGCGCGATCCACCGCCTCGAGCTTGGAGCGGATTTCCAAGTCGATCCAGTCGGGTCGGGCCGACACCACTCTTATGTCGTTTTGCCAGGAAGCGCTTTGGAGCGCCTGGTGCACCATTTCGGCCAGGGCACCCGCTGCCAGCGGCTTGTGGAAGTAGCTATAGGCGCGCGCGCGGATGGCGTCGAGCGCCTGCTCGGGGCTGGGCTCCCCGGTGACGATGACTTTCGCATCGGGCCGGACCGCACGCAGGCGGCGCAGCAGTGCCATGCCATCGAACCCATTCGGGCCTGCGCCCGCCAGCACCAAGTCACAGGGCCCAGCCCGGAAGCGGTCCAGCGCCTCGTGCCCGTCATAAGCATTCTGAATGCTTCGCCCCTCGCGGCTTAACGTAGTGTTCAGAAGTTCGTGGACGGCGGGGTCCTGGTCGACGACGAGCAGGGAGCGGACGCTCACCATTCCAATGTACCCGAGCAGGCTTTCCGCGGGCCGGCGGCGGCGCACCAAAAAGCCGGGCATAGCCTGAAACCGAGGGCCGGCCTCCGGCATCTCACGTCACAGCGTGAGACTTCTCTCGGTGTCGCTCGCGGTTCTGGGGGTGGCGGTCGCCCAGGTGGGCCGTCCCCCCATCGGGTACCCAGGCGGCTATCCCCCGGGCGGCTATCCGCCCGGTTACCCCGGTGGCTATCCGCCCGGCTACCCGGGTGGCTATCCACCTGGAACCGGCCCGGGTGTTCCCCTGCCGAGGCGGGGTACGGACAAAAAGTCCAAGGACCAAGGGCCTTTGCCCAGTTTTCGAGGCAAGCTCAAGCAGATGGATTCCAAGTCGCTCCGCCTGGAACTCGACGACTACCGCGTCATGGAATTCCGTATTACCAGCAAAACCAAGTACTTGAAGGACGGCGAGGAGTTGAAGTCGCCCCAATTCCAGCCCGGCGACCAGCTTTCGGTGGAAGGTTCCGAAGCTGCTGACGGCTCTATCACCGCCGTCAACGTGTATTGGGAGAAGGCGGGTTCCGCGACAGGAGCTCGGGACAACAAAGAAGGCGGTGTCGATACATGGAAGGACGCACCCCAGGATTCAGCGCCGCGACCCGCCACCGAAGCGGCTCCTCCCCCCGCGCCTCGCGCTCCGGATGACCCGGGTCCGCCGCGATTACGCCGGGGCAAGCCGGTCGAACCGCCGACCAGTGCCCCCGCGCCTCCCCAATCGGCTCCGACTCCGGCGGAACTGTCCCAGGCGGCGCCACAGACCGCCACCAATCTGCCGCCTCCCGGGCTGGATTTGCCGAAGGTGGCTGTGCCTTTAGACCAGGACGACGATCAGTCTCCGCTCGGTTCTCACTCGGAGGATCCACTCATCCGTCGCGCTTCGGAAGCCGCGCTCCAGTTTACCGAAACGCTGCCGAATTATGTCTGCCAGGAGATGATGTCCCGGTTCGAAAGCGAGTCGAAACCCGCCAGTTGGAAGGCGCTCGACGTCATCAGTCTGGAGGTGGTCTATGAGAACGGCCACGAGAATTACCGGAACCTGGCGATCGATGGCAAGGCGACGAATAAGAAGATGAATGAACTGGGCGGTGCCTGGTCAACCGGGGAATTCGGTACCGTCCTCGTCGATCTGTTCTCCCCGGCCACCGCCGCCGATTTCTTCGCTCGGGGAGAAACTCGGATCGCCGGCATCACCGCCAAACTCTACGATTTCCGGGTGGAGCGCCCTAATTCACATTGGTCGGTCCACGTCGGCGCGCAAACCTACCAGCCCGCGTATTCCGGTTCGGTGTGGGTCGACCCGCAAACGGCCCGCGTGCTACGCATCGAGATGGAGGCGCGCGACCTGCCGGACCAGTTCCCCACTGATCATGTCGAAAGTGCTACCGACTACCAATATGTGCGGCTCGGCGGCACCCAGCAGTTCTTGCTCCCGGTGCATGCGGAGACGCTGGGCTGCCAGCGCGGCTCGTCTTTTTGCAGCCGCAATACGATCGACTTCCGCAACTATCACAAGTACACCGGGGAATCGACGATCGAGTTCCAGGACGTGAAGGAGAAATAAACCCTCCGGCGAGCGATTCGCCAGGTCCAGACCCGCCTCAACTGGCTTTGAGCAGGCACAAGCGGCGGGCCGCGCGACGAGCTTTCAGGCGTTCGTTGGCCTTCTTCTGCTTTTCCGCGGAAACAATGTTCTGACACGCATCGCAGCGTTTTCGAATCCGTGACCGTGTGACGAATTCGGCGCCGCAACGGCGGCATTGCTTCGTCATGGTTTCTTCCAACGGAAGAATTCCCGGCTTCTTGGGTAACAGATGAGAATAGTGAAAATCGCAGTGATTCATCTCAGACACCTCGTCACGAAAACCATGGCATTTAGGATCAAAATAACCCGGATTGGGTGATGTGGCGCAGAACCTGCCCTCGGGGTTTCCCTGGTCTGGCTCTTGAAACCCCACCCCGCGCTTGTCACGAAAGCTGGGATGTAGTTTCGATTGCATTGAGTTACCAGCGTGTCCCCCCATCTGCGATGGAAGCCCGTCCTGCGAATCGCTCGCCAGAAAGCGTGTTGGTTCACACGTTCTATATGCACGCGATGAACCGAAATCATGCCGGATTCGGCGAGACCGGGCGGTAGGGTTCCGTTGCGCCCAGCAGCTCCCAGCGTAAATGATTGATGTAGAAGATCAAAACCGTTTCTGGGTGAACTCCCCGTAATTTCTCGATAACCCGCTCTTCCCAGCCTTCGGTAAAGTAGCCCTGCGCTTGCAGATCTTTAGCGAAAAAGCCGTTCTCATGGGGCACTCCCATGAAATCGAGGATGGCGGTGATCATGTCCAGGTGCGAAACCAGGACCGCCTGGGCCAGATCTCGGGCGAAGTCCTCGTCGTGCTCACCGAGCCGTACCCAAAAACGGGGGATAGCTTTGCGCAGCACGTCGGTGTTTATTTTGTGCAGATGCGCCCGTACCTTGAAGCCTTCGTAAATCTGGTATGTTTTCAGCTTGCCGATGGAGATGCGGCGGACGAGTTGCCCGAAGGCATCCGGGCCGAGGCCGAGGTAGACTTCCGAAAGCTGCATGGATTTGACGTTAAACGTCCAGCGTACCACGGTGTCTTGTGCTTGAAGCCGGCGGGCCGAAGTGGGCGACTACGGTACAATAAAACGGCCTGCCCAAAATGCGAAATGTAATCGTGTTGGGATCCCAGTGGGGGGACGAAGGGAAGGGGAAGATGGTGGATCTCTTCTCCGAACGCTTCGACCTTGTGGTGCGTTATCAAGGCGGCCACAACGCCGGTCACACGGTGTTTATCGGCGACAAGAAATTCGTTCTGAAGCTGATCCCGAGCGGCATCCTGCGGCCAGGGATTCAGGCCGTGATCGGAAACGGAGTCGTGATCGACCCGGCCGCTCTGCTCGAAGAAGTGGAAACGCTGGAGCGAGCGGGCATCGACGTGAAGAGCCGCCTGGCTGTCAGCAACCGCGCGCACGTCATCTTTCCGTTCCACCGCATCGTCGAGAAAATGTCGGAGGGCCGGCAGGACCGCGTGCCGATCGGCACCACGTCGCGCGGCATCGGCCCCTGTTACGAAGATAAGACCGGACGGCGCGGCGTGCGC
>JAGWQP010000068.1 GCA_028876805.1 Acidobacteriota bacterium
GCCCAGGTCTTGATATTCTGGAACGCGGAACTGAAAAGGGGTTTCATGAAACCGACAGCAACGCTCGCGATGGTGCTGGCTGTCTTCGGTGCGACGGCCGCGTTGTGCCAGATTCAGCCTCCCGCCGGACGGAGGTCGGGACCGGGGGTGCAGTCCTCCCAGGACGAAAGAGAATCGGACGTGTTGAAGGCCTGCAAAACTCCTCCCCCCGCCCGTGGCGGCCGCGGCGGGCCAGCGCGGGGTCGGGCGCCTGCGGAAACCAGTCCCCGCGAGTACACGGTGACGGGGATTCCTGGCGTCGTCGCCGCGGGCCAGCTTTGGAGAGAAGTCTGGGAGGTCGGCGGCAACAATGCCGATGGCATCATCGGCACCAACGACGGCGGTCTTCTGATCGCGCAGAACGACAATAGCGCTGTCGTCAAACTGGAAGCGAATGGCAAAACTTCGGTCGCTTACACGGGTACGAATACCGGAGGTTCGCTCGCGATAAACTCGAAGGGCACGTTGTTTGTCGCAAATCGCGGGCTGAATCCCTCGATCGAGGAGCTCGCGCCAAAGCGCAGAACCCTGGCCAACCGGTACAACGACGATCCGATGGATTGCATCGGTGGCGTTCTCAACGACGTGTCCGCCGACAGCAAAGGTGGCGTGTACTTCACCATGGGTGGGCTCTTCTACGCGGACCCGAAAGGCAAAATCAGCCGGTACGGCGAGAACCTGACTACCAACGGCATCGTCCTCAGCGCCGACGAACGACACCTATATGTCACTAACGGGCCCGCCCTTGCGGCGTTTGACGTTCACAAGGATGGCTCGCTTTCCAACCAGCGCGAGTTCGCGAAGCTTGAAGGCGGCGGACAGGGCGATGGCAGCACCTATGACACCGCCGGGCGCCTCTACGTGACCACAAATCCCGGCGTGCAGGTGATCGGATCGGACGGCAAGTATCTGGGCCTGATTCCCACTCCGCGCGGCATCATCAGCGTGGCCTTCAGCGGCCCGGATCGAAAGACGCTGTACGCTGTGTCCCGCGACAACGCACAGAACAAGGACTGGATCATCGCGATCCCGATGCTCGCCCAGGGCCCGAAAGGCCGGGGCAAGTAGGTCGGTAGTATCATGAGGAAGTTAAAGGAGAGTTACACCATGCACTCGAGGCTGTCGCTGGGTCTTCGCCTGGGCATCCTTGCGGTTTCGGTTTCCGCTTTTCCTGCATCTGCGCATCACGGTTGGGCGGGGAACCTGGATGAGGAGTTCGAACTCACCGGCACGGTCGAACAGGGTGTCAGCCTTGCCGGGCCGCACGCAACGATGAGGCTGCGCGCCGACGGAAAGACCTGGGATCTCACCTTGGCCCCACCGGCCCGGACCGCGCACGCGGGCCTAAAGGAAGGAACTATCCCCGTGGGCGCTACCGTAACGATCCACGGTCATCGCAATCGGGATGCCAACCGCTTCGAAGTCAAGACCGAACGGGTCATTTGGAACGGCCGGACGTTCAACGTTTACCCCGATCGGAAATAGCCGCCTTCCCGGGGGAGCATTTTGTACGACTTCATGGCGTGGCTGCAGGCCTCGCCACTCGGTCACGCGATGCGTGAATCGGGGGTGTGGACTTATGGCGTGGTCAACCTCGTCCACATCCTGGGCGTGGCCACGCTCTTTGGTTCCTTGTTGGTCCTCGATCTCCGACTTTTAGGCGTTTGGCGTAGCGTCACCTTGCGCTCAATCAGTAGGCCGACCGTACCCGTCGCTGCTACGGGCTTCGCCGTCGCGGCCCTCAGCGGCATTTGCCTGCTGGCCACCAAGGCGACCGAATACGTCGGCAATCCGTTCCTCTACATCAAATTTCCGGCAATTAGCTTAGGGCTCGTCAATGTCATGGCTCTCAGTCGCGTCTCCGCTTGGAAGCAACACACGCGCCGGGAACTCTCACCGCGCGAACAGGCAACCTTGGCAGTATTTGGTGGCATCTCCCTTGTCTGCTGGCTAACCGCGATAGCCGCCGGCCGCATGATCGGGTACTGGTGAAGCATGATTCGCCTCTGGCAAAATCGTGGCGTGCGCTGGACTCGTTGGCTCGTCGCGGGTTGGGGCGGTTATGGGAGCCTCGGTTTTTCCTGCCCTGGAAACGCCTGACACGCCTCGGGGATTCCATGGCAACCGGTTTTCAGAATCGGCCCGGCATCCGCGACCCGATTCTTCCTGGCGCCCCTGGCGGGCGGTCCTTCCACACCCGGAGCGGGCCACCGCCGTTTCCAAGCCGCCGCGCAACGTGACGAGCCGGCTTACCTCTCGCCGTGTGCCGGGTAAGGCCTAGCGCGGGCACACGCCCTCCCGGCTCGACGATCCCTTCCAACGTCTGATCGAAGACTTGGACGCCAAGTCCTAAGTCTAAGCCAGCCGTCGGTACAGTTCCGTGAATTGGTCCAGCGAAATCTGCTCCGCGCGGAGCCGAGCTTCGGGCCAGGAATCGATCCGTTCCTTGCCGTACGTCTCCACCAGGTTGTTGCGTAGGGTCTTCCGCTTGTGGCGGAAGCACTGGCCGACGAATTCGAGAAACCGAGCCGGGTCGCTAATGTCGGGTGGGCGCCTGGGCTCGATCAAAACCACTGCCGAATCGACCCTGGGCGGCGGACGGAAGGCCGAGGGCTTCACCTCGAAGCACAAGCGGGTACGCGCGAACAGCGCCACATGTACCGTCAAGAGTCCGTATTCCCGCCCCCCAGGCTGGGCCACCAGGCGCTGGGCCACTTCTTTCTGAATCAGAAACACGGCACGCGGCACATCGAGCGCCACCACTTTCTCCAGAATCGGCGAAGTGATGTAGTAGGGTAGGTTGCCGGCTACCGGCCCGCGCCCCCACTGGGCGAGATCCGTCTTCAACACGTCAGCCTCGACCACATGTAGGCGAGGTTCGCCGCTGAACCTGCGACGCAGGTGCTCCACCAGAGAGGGGTCTAGCTCCACCGCCACCACCCGCGCCGCCCGCCGGAGCAATCTTTGTGTAAGCGCTCCGCGTCCGGGACCGATCTCCACGACCAGGTCCTCGGGCGTGGGACAGGCCGTTACAGCAATACGCTCCAAAATCGAGTTCTGGATCAGGAAATGTTGGCCGAGTTTGGGACGCGGCACCGGGAAGCGCGGTCAGCCTCTCACATGGTGGTGGCGATGGAAGACGACGGACACCTTACCTGAAGCCTTCTTGCCATTGAGCGTGCCGGGGGTGAAGCGCGACCACAGGATGAGGCTCTGCATCTCCGGCGTCAGCTGTCCCTGGCTGACTGAGTAATCCGCAACCCGGCCGTACTCGTCAATGGTCAGCTCGAGCACCGTCTCATCGCGGGAACTGATGGCGTTGGCCGGCTCCAGCCTCACCGAATCGCGAGTCCATAGCCAGGTGGGCGAGCCCTCTCCCGGCAGGCTTTCTACCAGGCGCCCGTCGGGATCGCTCGAAAACGCCAGCTGCAGATCGTCATGAAAGTTATGCTGGAAACTCAGGTTTGGAACCAGCATGCCAAACAGCAACAGCGCCGAGAGCAAACCGCCGGCAAAGGGCAAAGCCAGGGGCCGCATCAGATTCTCAAACACCAATTCCGCCCGGTCGCCCCAGCAGCGGAGGCGCACGGAAACACTGATGCTCGACAGCTGCCGCCAGCGCTCGTGGGAGGCGATCACGCGCAGCCGCATCGCAAGAGCGGGCGGTATCGGGGCCTGATTCATGCCTTGCAGGGCGGCGCGCAGGCTCTCCAAAGCCTGAAGACGGGCGCTGCATGAGGCACAGGATTGAAGGTGCGCGGACACATCCTCTCGCTCGGCGGACACCAGTTGATGATCCAAAAGCGGGGAAATCCGTTCTTGCACACTGTCGCAGCTCATAACTTACTCTGCCGTTCTTGCAATCAATCGCAAGGGCAGCCTGCCTTTCAGATCTCCTTTAAGTTCTTCGCGCAAGGCCTCCCGCCCACGCAAAATCCTTGATTTGACGGTTCCCAGCGAAACACCAAGAATCTCGGCGATGTCTTCGTAGCTCAGGTCGGTAATATCCCGGAGCACTACGGCTGACCGAAACACCGGGTTGATCCGATCCAAGGCCGCCTGGATAATGCCAGCCTGCTCGTGATCGAAAGCCACTTCGAACGGCGAGCGGGTGTTGTCGGGAATCGCTTCCCTCCAGCCTCGCGTTCGGTACGGATCGGTATCGAGCTCGACCTCCCTGCGGCGATGGCGGAAGAACCAGCGCCGGGCGTTGTGCGCTTCATTGACCGTGATCCGGTAAATCCAAGTCTTCAGGCTGCTTTGTCCCCGGAAGTGGCCGATGTTGCGAAACACCTTGAGGAAGACTTCCTGGACTACGTCGCTCGCTTCCCCTTCGTCGTTCAGCAGCCGTAACGAGAGCGTGTAGACCGGTTGCTGAAAACGAGTCAGGAGCTCCTCGTAGGCACGCTCGTCGCCGACGCGCAGCAACTCGATCAGGCGTTGATCGTCGAGTTCGGTACCCGCCGAGTAGTCCGGGTTCAAGTCCAGGATCGCGGTGGCCACTGGCACCCTCATTTCAGCTCGAGTTTACAACGTATCAGGAATCCGGCCCCCTTGCAAAACATTTGACCCCGCAGCTTCCCGGAAAGTTCCACCGAGTCGGTTTCTCGTACCAAACTACAACCAGATCAACGAGTTGTAGATGCGACCCGCGGGCCAAAAGGAGGGTATACTGGACCCTCTCTAGAGAACCACGCGAATCCCCGGTTGCGAACACCCTTGAAGGAGCTCCCGATGCCTCCCACCCGGGCAAACGGCAAATCTGCTACATCGAGATGCCCCCAGCGATATCGCGCGCTCGGCGGAGTTTTACAAACGCGTATTCGGCTGGAACATCCGGCAGCGCGGCGATGGCCATACCGCCTTTGACGACATAACCGGCGAGGTAAGCGGCAGCTGGGTTCTCCGACGCCCACCAGCCTTGGCACCCGGCCTTTGTTGTACGTGATGGTCGATAGTGTGGCCGCCACCGTTGACTTAATCGTCGCCAACGGGGGTGAGATTGTGCAGCCGATCGGCGCGGACGCGCCTGAGATCACGGCGCGCTTCCGCGACCCGGGTGGAAACGTCCTCGGCCTGTACCAGCAACCCGGCTGACAGAGATCCCCTTCCCGACCGAGGTTTCGAATCGTCCAGTAAACTAGGAAAAGAGTGCTTGTCTCGATTACGCGCCAACCGGAACGCCCTAAGTGGCTGCGGGCCCCCGCTCCGGCGGGCGAGAACTATCGGGAACTCAAAGAATTGATCACCCGCCTGCGGCTGCACACGGTCTGCGAAAGCGCCGCCTGCCCCAACGTTGGGGAGTGCTGGAACCACCGCACCGCCACCTTCATGATCCTTGGCAACGTGTGCACGCGGCGCTGCGGATTCTGCGCCGTCGAGAAAGGGGCGCCCCTGCCAGTCGACTACGACGAGCCGGAGCGCGTGGCCGAGGCCGTGGCCGCCATGGGGCTGCGCTTCGCCGTAGTGACCAGCGTCAACCGCGACGACCGACCGGACGGCGGCGCCGAGCTGTTTGCCTACACCATCCGCGCAATCCGCGCGCGGGTTCCCGGCTGCGGGGTCGAGGTGCTGATCCCCGACTTCCAGGGCAACCGGGCCGCTGTCGCCACGGTGATGGATGCGCGACCGGACGTTCTCAATCACAACACCGAAACCGTGCCGCGGCTCTACCGCCAGGTGCGTCTGGGCGCGCGCTACGAGCGCTCGCTCGATGTGCTGGGCTACGCCAAACAAATCGTTCCCCATTGCCCGACCAAATCCGGTCTGATGCTTGGCCTGGGCGAGACTCCCGAAGAAGTGCTCGAGGTGATGCGCGACCTGCGCGCCCGCGGCGTCGATATCCTGACGCTCGGCCAGTACCTGCGACCTTCGCCGACGCACCTGCCAATTGTGCGATACGTTCCGCCGGAGGAGTTCGCTTCCTTCCGCCTGGCCGGCGGGAAAATGGGATTCGCGCACGTGGAAGCAGGGCCGCTGGTGCGAAGCTCCTATCACGCCTCCCATCATCTGGCCGGTCGGTCGAAGTGAGTCCGTCGCGCCCATGCAATCCTCACCCGTCCGCAACCGGCTGATGCTGGCCGCGGCCGCGCTGCTGTTTTCCACCGGCGGCGCCGCTATCAAAGCCGCCA
>JAGWQP010000069.1 GCA_028876805.1 Acidobacteriota bacterium
AGGCGATTCATCTCCTCCGGAAAAGGCTGCGTGAGATCGCCCGTGCGCAATCCTGCTTCCACATGGCCTACCGGAATGCCGTGGTGACGGCGGCCAGGGTCGCGGCCAACGTGGTGGTCGTATCACCCCGTACCAGCACGCGGTCCGGTGTCTCCGCCTTCAAGACCGGTTCAAGCGCTTCCAAGATACGCGCGGTGAGCGCGGAAAGCGTCTGGCCGGGACGCATCGCGTCGAGATCGTGGTCGGGTGTTATCTGCAAGGCCTCCAGCACCTGATCGAGCATATCCCGGTGCTGGGCTGTCACGCAGACGCGTGCCGCGAAATCGCGCGGGCGCGAGCGCAGCTCGTGAATCAGCGGACAAAGCTTGATGGCTTCCGGACGCGTGCCGAAGAGGAAGAAGACTCGGATCACACGAACGATTATAAGGGCCGCCGATCGCCTCTACGCTTACCCTCAAACTGGCTGGGAGCTGGGGCTGCGAGAGTTGTGCCACTGCCAGGCCGATTCGATCACTCTCTCCAGAGAGGAATGGAGCGGGACCCAGTCCAGTTCCCGGCCGGCGCGCGAGGGGTCCGCCACCAGGACCGGCGCATCTCCGGCGCGGCGCGCCGCGTGCTGGACCGGCACCTTCCGTCCCGCCACGCGTTCCACCGCTGCGATTACTTCATGCACCGTGTGTCCGTGCCCCGTGCCTAGATTCCAGGCCCCGCTCGAGCCGCCCGCCGCGAGCCGATCCAGTGCCTTGCGATGCGCCACGGCCAGGTCCGTCACATGAATGTAGTCGCGCACGGCGGTGCCGTCCCGCGTCTCGTAATCGGTGCCGAACACCTCGAGGCCCCCGACCTTGCCCTGTGCCGCCGCGATCGCCAGAGGAATCAGGTGGGTCTCCGGATCGTGCATCTCGCCGGTTTCTCCTTCCGGGTCCGCCCCGGCGGCATTGAAGTAGCGCAGCGCTGCCCATCCGAGCCCGTACGCCTTGCCGTACCAGCCGAGCAGACGTTCCACCATCAGCTTCGATTCGCCATAAGGATTGAGCGGCGCTTGGGGGTGGTCTTCGGCAATCAGCGACTGCTGCGGATTGCCGTACACCGCCGCCGTGGAAGAAAAGACGATGCGGCTCACGCCGCCCTCCCGCATCGCATCGAGCAGGTTCATGGTGTTCGCCACATTGTTGCGAAAATACTCGGCCGGAGCGCCCACCGATTCTCCAACGGCGATGAGTGCGGCGAAGTGAATCACCGCACCGATCGCATGCTTTTGAAAGATGCGGCGGAGACCTTCGCGGTCAGCGAGATCCATCTCCACCAGCGGCCCCCATCGAACCGCCCAGCGATGCCCGTGAGCGAGGTTATCGAGCACGATCGGCTCGTGGCCAGCGCGGGCCAGCTCTTTGGCCGTGTGGCTCCCAATGTATCCTGCCCCGCCAGTCACCAGAATCTGCACGGATGAGCCAATTTTACTAGAGGCGCGGGCGCTTCCGGCAAAACCTTCAGGCGTGGGTCGCGCAGCTTTTGGCGAGGTTCGCTCGCTCGAAGGCTTCGCCACCGGCAGCCGTCGGTGGGGGTTCAACCGCCCGGGATCGCAAGCCGGCAAGCCTTGCTTCGAGCGGCTCCCATTCCGCTCGAGAATCAGGGTGGCGGCACGCTGGTCCCCGGCCTTCGGCTCGAGCAGATCGCAATCGGGCGACGCCATCGAACGCGTCGGGAGCGGTTGCGGCGTCTCCGAGGCGCCGTCACTCGGGAAGCCGCCTGTGCCCTCCAGGTACATAGGATCGTAGTCCGCAGGGCGTCCGAGCCAGGCCCCGAGTTCTTTGGCTTCCCGGCGCCCGGGCATTTCCGCCCGGGGGAGGGTCGTCGAACGGTCCAGGTTACGCTGTTGGGAAGAATCGAAGCTTTGTCCCATCCAACCCCGGCGAGCGGCCACAACGGTAACAATTCGGTTTCGCGTTGATCATCGGCTCTTAGGGTCCAGATCGGTCCTGGCTAGGTGGAAAGACCGCCATCAGGGGAGAGCGAACTGCTCTCCGACCGGTTCCGCTCAACAGTACCAGGGCTCGGTGAGGTAGGGTATAGCAGCCCGGGCCACCCGCGGCTCCTGAGGCGGGAGGGTCCCGGCCCCGGCGAGATCCCAAATGGCGCGGAAAATTTCGCTGCGGGATGCTCGGACGCAGTCGGCGCGTCGGACACTCTTCAGAATCGAAGCCGCCAGCCGGTCGACTGAGGGCTCAGCGTTCCGCCACGGATAACAGAGGGCCTCATGGTCGAACGGTTCCACCATGCCGCGGATTTCCGGCAACTCGAGGAGCAGGGAACCTTCCGGAATCAACAGCCGGATGGCAAATTGGATCGGGGCCACCTGCTCGGTAAGTTTCCATAGCACCAGCTCACGCAAGAATTCACGATAGGAATCGACGGTGGTCCATGGTGTGAAGGGGATGAAAGTCGGCGCCAGTGGAAGGCCGGCTTCGCGCGTCAGGGCTAACGCTTCCAGAAAGCCCGCCCGGGTATGGCCCTTCGCCAGCTTGTCCAGCACCGCGTCGTCGAATGATTCCACGGCCGAAGTCACAAACAGGCAGCCTGTCGCCTTCAACCGAGCGAGCAGGTTGCGGTGCTTCAACAGATGCTCGACCTTCGCTGTGACATCGTAGGTAACGACCGGCCACTCGCGATGAAGGGTTTCGACGAGGGGTAGCGTGTGACCAGGGCCGTTCAGAAAGTCGGGGTCGCCGAACGTGATATGCTCGGCGCCGGCGGCCACTTGCCGCCGGATGTCTTCCAGGACCACCTCCGGCTGCACGATGCGGAAGACGCCGCGGTAGACGGGCACGACCGGGCAGTGACGGCACTCGTGCTTGCATCCACGGCTGGCTTCGGTGTAGCCGACCCGCCGGGTAGAGCCGTTCACTACCAGCTGCGCGTATGACGCCAGGGGCGGTAACCCGGCACGATCAGGCACCTGGAACTTCTGGCGCTTCAGGTAGGAAAAGGCTCGGAGTTGTCCAACGCCGGGCGCACCAGACTCCAGCCGTCGCGCGAGATCTACCAACGGCTGTTCGAATTCCCCTCCGATTACCGTCGCAAAGCCCGCGCTGCGCAACCGCTCCGCATTCAACGGGGCGTACAGTCCATAGCCGCACAGGTGGGCCCCTGGGTTGGCCGCGCGCACCTTGTCCACCACGCCCAAAGCCAGCCGCGTAGCTGTGTGCATCGGCAGGAAAAACGCGACCAGGCTCGCCTGTTCCAGCGCGGTCGCCGGCAGCTGGCCGCACGAGAGGTCCGCCAGCGTCACCTCGTGGCCCTCAGCGCGCAACCACGCTGCCGGCGAGGCCAGCCCGAACGGTTGCCGGCCCAGCTCGTAGGTGGAAATCAGCAGGATGCGCACTCCTCTCATTATGGGCGGTTTTGTTAAACTGAAGGAAATCGGATCGATTCCCCCCACCATGCTGGCTGCGACTACCATCGCCGACGAAATCTTGGACCTGAAGAAGGAGCGGAGAGCCATTTTGCTCGCCCACCACTACCAGGAGCCGGAGATTCAGGAACTGGCCGATATCATTGGCGATAGCCTGGAGCTGGCCCGCACGGCTCGCTCCTTCGAGGGCGACGTGATCGCGTTCTGCGGCGTTTGGTTTATGGCGGAGACGGCCAAGGTCCTCAACCCGCTTCGCGTGGTAGTCGTTCCGGACCGCGCCGCCAGTTGCAGCCTGGTGGAAGCCTGCCCGGTGGAGCCGATCCGCGCATTTCGGCGCGAAAATCCGGATCACGTGATCGTCAGCTACATCAATACGTCGATCGAGGTGAAAGCCGAAAGCGACATCCTGTGCACCTCGCGCAATGCGATCAAGGTGGTCAACTCGATTCCCCAGGACAAGCCTATCCTATTCCTGCCGGACCGCAACCTCGGCAACTACGTCAAACGAAAGACCGGGCGCGCGAACATGGAAATCTGGCAAGGCGCATGCATCGTTCATGCCACTTTTCCGGCGCGCCGCCTGGCCGAAGCGAAAATGGAACATCCGGACGCTCTGGTGGTGGCGCACCCGGAGTGCCCAGAGCCGGTGCTGGCGATGGCGGACTTCATTGGCTCTACTTCGGCGTTGATTGAATGGTGCGCCGCGAGCGAGGCCCAAGAATTCATCGTGATGACCGAAAGCGGCATCCACTATTCGTTGCAGCGGATGGCGCCGCACAAGCGCTTCTACTACGTGGCCAATGAGCACTGCAATTGCAGCGAGTGCCCGTACATGAAGCTGAACACGCTCGAGAAGCTGCGGGACAGCCTCGAGCACCTCGAACCGCGGATCGAGCTGCCGGGCGAGATCATCGAACGCGCCCTGGTGCCGCTCCAACGCATGCTCGCGCTCCAGTAACATGGCTGCCCGACCGCTCGTCGATTCCTGGGGCCGCGTCCACGACAACCTGCGCATCAGCGTCACGGATCGCTGCAACATCCGCTGCTTCTACTGCATGCCGGAGACCGACGTGCACTTCGTGCGGCGGAGCGAGATCCTGGATTTCGAGGAGATCGAGCGCTTCGTGCGCATCGCCGTCACGCTTGGAATCCGCAAGTTGCGGGTGACCGGCGGGGAGCCGCTGGTGCGGCGCGATCTCGCGGTGCTGATCCGCCGCCTGTCCACCATTCCCGGGATCGAAGACCTGGCGCTGACGACCAACGGAGTGCTGCTACCGCAATTGGCGGCGCCGCTCTACGAAGCGGGCCTCAGGCGCATCAACGTCCATCTCGATACCATTGACCGGGCCCGTTTCCTTGAAATTACACGCCGCGACGAGATCCATAAGGTGCTCGCCGGGCTCGAGGCCTGCAAGCAGCTGGGCTATTCGAAGATCAAGCTCAACGCCGTGGCCGTGAAGCATCTGGTGGAGCCGGACATCGTCCCGCTGGCGCGCTATGCCCGTGAAAATGGTTTTGAGGTACGCTACATCGAATTCATGCCGCTCGACGCGCAGAACCTGTGGGATCGGAGCAAGGTCTTGCTGGCGGACGAGATCATCGCCATCCTCGGCCGCGAAATCGCGCCGCTCGTCCCGGTGCCGGATCCCGATCCGCGCGCGCCGGCCAGCGAATACCAGTTTTCCGATGGCATCGGCCGCGTCGGGTTCATCGCTTCGGTGAGCCGCCCCTTCTGCCTGAACTGCAATCGACTGCGCCTCACCGCGGATGGCAAGCTTCGTTACTGCTTGTTCGCGGTGGAAGAGGATGACGTCAAGACACTCCTTCGTTCCGACGCTTCCGACGAAGCGATCGTCGCTTTGGTCCGCCGCAACGTGGCCGGCAAATGGGAAGGCCACGAGATTAATTCCACGCGTTTCGTGGCCCCCCCCGCGGCCCATGTACTCGATCGGCGGCTAGGACCGGCGTAAAATACCGAGAGCATGCTGAGGTTTTGCTCTCTGTTTCTGATCTTTTGTGCGCTAGCTGCCGCTGAACTGGAAAGGATCGAGATCCGCAGCCGCGATTCAGCCGGCCCCGACGAGCGCCTGGTCGGCCGCGCCTACTTCAGCGTCGATCCCGCGCTCGCGGCAAACCGTGAAATCGCAGACATCGCGCTGGCTACCACCAATGCCGAGGGGAAGGTGGAGTTCTCGAGCGACTTTCTGGTGTGGCGTCCCAGGGAATCGCGCCACGCCCGCGGTGCCGTGTTTCTCGAGGTGGTGAACCGCGGCGGTCCGCAGTCGGTCTACTTGATCAGCGGCGCTCGATCGAGTGATCCCGCGCCCGAACGTTGGGACTTGGGCGATCGCTTTCTCCTCGACCAGGGTTTCACGGTGGTGTTTCTGGGATGGCAATTCGACGTGACTTCCAGGCAAGGTCTTACGTTTCACGCGCCTTCGGTTCCGGTGAAGGGCACCGTACGTGCCAGTTACCCCGTGGACGGCGCCGGCCGGCGCTATGCCTTCGGCCTTTCCTATTGCGCGGCTGATCCGGAACAAAAGGACGCGCGGCTGACGTTCCGTTTGAAAATCGACGAACCGGCGAAAACGCTGGCGCGCTCTGAGTGGCGTTTCGGGCCCAACGGCTGCTCGGTCTCTCTGGCAGGGGGCTTCAACGCTGGCTTGTACGAGGCCGTCTATGAGGCAAAAGATCCGCCTGTGGCGGGGCTCGGCCTGGCCGCCATTCGCGATTTCGTCGCTTATCTCAAATACGGCGGCAAGGTGACGACGCTGCGGGAATCGCCGGCGTCGCTGAACCGTATCATCGGTTACGGCTATTCGCAGAGCGGCCGCCTCCTGCGTCAGTTTGTGCGCGACGGATTCAATGCCGATGAGCGCGGCCGCCGTGCCTTCGATGGCCTCATGATTTCTTCGGCGGGATCCGGAGGTGCCAGCGTGAATCATCGCTTCGCCATGCCGGGCGAGGCCGGCAACTCCGTGCTCTCGATTCTGCGTCCCGTCGACGTGCCTCCCTTCAATGACGGCGGCCTGCTGGCGAAGGCCGAGGCCGCTCATGTGACTCCGCGGATCTTCTACACATTCAGTTCTACTGAGTATTGGGCCCGCGCCGGATCGCTCACACATACGACTCCCGACGGGCGAGCCGATGTTCCCCTGTCGGCCCGCTCGCGCCTCTATTTACTGACCGGCACCGCTCACTCCGCCGGCCCCTTTCCTCCAGGGCACGGCCCGGACCTGCTGCACTACGCCAACTTCGCCGAGCAGCGCTGGGTGACGCGCGCCTTGCTCATCGACCTGGACGCCTGGATTCGCACGGGCGCCGAGCCACCTGGGTCGCGCTATCCATCCGTCGCTCGGGCCGAATTGGTTCGCAGAGAAGGGGTCCGCTTTCCCAAAGTCCCCGCGCTGCGGTTTCCCGAGTACATGCCGCAGGTGTGGCGCATGGATTACGGTCCGGAGTTCTCCACCAAGGGGATCGTGTCCAAGGAGCCCCCCACACTGGGCCAGCCATATACGGTCCTGGTCCCGCAGGTGGACGCCGATGGCAATGACCTCGGTGGTGTCCCCCTGCCGGAGGTCGCCGTGCCGCTTGGCACTTACACCGGTTGGAACGTTCGCCTTCCCGAACTCAGCGGCCTCGATTACCTGGCCGGCCTTTATGGCTCGTTTGAACCCTTTGCCCGGACAAGCGAGGAGCGCGAACGAAACCAAGACCCGCGGCGCTCGATCGCGGAGCGGTACCGGAACCGGGACGACTACCTCCAACGCATTGAGCACGCGGCGCGCGGGCTAGCGCAGGACCATTTCATGCTGCCCGAGGATGTTCGAATGGTGGTACGCCGCGCCGGTGAAATGTGGGACGCGCTCGTCGATCACACCAACCCGGAGGCGCCGCGTTAAGGAGGGTTTCTACGGGTCGGTGATGGCGCCGCCCATGAGCAAAACGTCACCATTAGGGCGTTTGCCGCTCACCCACATGCCGCCGTTCTCGCCGTTTTTCATGGGCCGGAAGGTCACCGTAAGCTTGTCACCGGGTTTGAGAGTGCCTCGCGTCCAACCGCGGCGAGCCAGGTAATTGGGGCTCATGCCTTCGAACCCCCAGGTGTCCACGCTGCCGTGGTCGTTGGGCACGTCAATCCAGACCCAGGTGTGGGGGTTGGTCCAGTCGAATTTCTTGACTGTGCCGGAAATGTCTCGCTGCGAGGCCATGTCAAAGGCCGCGAACGAATGGTGGGCGAGGGCGAGCCCGGTACTGCCCACAAGCAGGCTGGCGAGGATGACGGTTTCAGGCAACGTATTCTTCATGGGAATTTCCTATTTCGGGGAGGCCTCGGGGTTGGCGAGGTGGATTCCCGCCTTGCCCTGAGCGTCGACGAAATTGCGATTGTTCTCCTCGCAGACGTACTCGGCGATAGTCCAGTTGCGATGCCGCTTCAAAGTCCGCGTTCCCATCGAGTACGGCATCGCGAGGGCCTCGGGGTCGATGACGGTGGTTTCGATCGTCATCGTGTCGGGATCAGTCAGCCAAAAGCGCTCGACGACTCTCAGCTTGTCGCTATAAGGGAATGAGAGGCCGCGCGGGACGTGTTCGAGACCCACGGTCTGGGTCACCAGCGTGTCGCGCTCCCAGACGCCAACCGAAGTTCCGTAGAAAGTAGGATCTGGGTCTTCGGGCAGCGGGCGGCCATCGGTGTAAATGTGGCGAACCTGGGTGTAGGCCTCAATCACAATCGTCACTTGTCCTGGCGTCAGGAGGAACTCCATCGGATAAGGCTGGCCCATAATGGCAGGCAAGCCCGGAGGTAGACAATTGGCGGTCTCGGCTTCTCGGGCCGGCTGAGCGCGTTCGGCCTGAGCTTTGGCGGCGTAGGCGGGTGTGAGCGACGGGCCGGCGACGCGCGCTGAGCGGCCACCGCCCCGCGCGGCCCCGCCACCGAAAACCATTTCCCAGACACCGTTGAAGTCCGGAAGCTTCGCGATGGCTGCCCAGTCCTGGGCAGTGGGCGCCTTCCGCGTCAGCTTCTGCGCGGCTGCAAACGGAGCGAGAGGTAGTGAGGCTGCGAGAAATGCGACGACGGTAGGCCGTGAGCACCTCATTTCGAACTCACCTTCCCGACAGTCCTGCTGCGCACCTGGCCAGACTGATGAAATCGCGGCGGTTCGAATCGATGACAGACATAGTTGGTAGCCTATCACGAACCGGCGAGTGCGGTGAGCGAAGGAGCGGAGCGTTCGAGTCCATCGGAGGCGGCAGAGGAGCCGACCGGAGAAGCGATTGGCCCCAGGGCGGCGCTTCACCAGTGAAGAACCAACGCGCGCCGCAGGCGAGCCGTCGGGCATCAGGCGTTGCGGATAGGCGGAATTGGGGTTCCTCCCTCTCGGCGGCCATCGAATACCAGCAGGCTGCCGAAATCCGACTGGGCCTTGAGGGGGTGCTGCGCGCCCATCGTGATGGATCTTCGGTGCGGATCGCAGCCAGCGCCGGAGAGCGACTGCACTCCACCCTCCCGGACCCCGGAGAGGCTGGTGGGCCAGGCCGTGATACACTCCCCTCATGCCGGACCTGCGCGAGGTGGGTGACGAGCCGCCGCCGTTTCTGGGCTCTTGGCGGCGCGTGTACGTGGCCGTGCTGCTCTATCTGGCGCTGATAATTGCGGCCTGTTACGGCTTCACGCGGGCCTTCGAATGACGCCTCTGGACTGGGTGGTCCTGTTCGCCACGCTGGCGGTGATCGTCGGGTACGGCCTTTATCGCAGCCGCGGCAGCAATACCGTGGACCGCTTCTTGCTCGCCGGAAAAACCATGCCCTGGTACGCCATGGCGCTGTCCATCATGGCGACCCAAGCGAGCGCTGTCACCTTCATTTCGACCACCGGGCAGGCTTATGTGGACGGCATGCG
The DNA here is from genome assembly GCA_028876805.1 of Acidobacteriota bacterium. Lineage (GTDB taxonomy): Bacteria > Acidobacteriota > Terriglobia > Bryobacterales > Bryobacteraceae > PSRJ01. The sequence goes on from JAGWQP010000069.1 coordinate 9,315, forward strand.
GTTCGTGCAGTTTTATTTCGGCCTACCGATTGCCATGGTGATATTGTGCGCCACGGTGGTTCCCGTCTTTCACCGCGCCAAGGTCTTTACGGCGTATGAATATCTGGAGCAGCGCTTCGATTCCAAAACCAGGGCGCTGGCCTCTGTGATCTTCCTGTGCCAACGTGGGCTTTCCGCCGGGCTCACGCTGTACGCTCCGGCCATCGTGCTGTCCGTGATCCTGGGCTGGCCGGAGCGGGCCACCATCTTTCTTATGGGCGTCACTGTCATCACGTACACAACGCTGGGCGGAGTCAAGGCCGTCACTTGGTCCGACGTGCAGCAGATGTGCATCATCTTTGTCGGGCTGGTGATCGCGCTCGCGACCCTCATCCACTTGATGCCGCCTTCGGTTTCGCTTGCCGACGCCATGTACCTGGCGGGAGCCGCCGGCCGGTTGAATGCCGTCACCACCGACTTCGACTGGAACGATCAGTTTACCCTGTGGAGCGGGCTGATCGGCGGTACGTTTTTATTCCTCTCCTATTTTGGGTGCGACCAGTCGCAGGTGCAGCGGTATCTGACCGGGAAGTCGATCGCGCAGAGCCGGTTGAGTCTGATCTTCAACGCCGTGGCGAAGATCCCGATGCAATTTTTCATTCTCTTCATCGGAGCCATGGTGTTCGTGTTTCATCTGTTCGTGCAGCCGCCAATGCTGTTCGAACAGTCACAGTTGGAGAGACTTCAGAGTATGAACGCCTACCGGCCCGTGGCAGAGCGGTACCGCCAGGCCTTCGAAAGCCGGCGTCAGGCGGCAAGGGAGTTAATTGACGCGCACCGCGCCCGCAGCGCGGCGGCTGAACAACACCGGTTGGACGCATTTCGGGCGGCGCAACGCGAGATGGATCGCACCCGCGATCAGGCCACCCGGCTGGTGGAGTCGACGGGCGGCGAGCCGGGATTCACTGACACCAACTACATCTTTTTATCGTTCGTGACAAAGTATCTGCCGGTCGGGCTGGTGGGGCTGATCATCGCGGTGATCTTCGCCGCCACCATGTCGGCGAGCGCAGGCGAGATCAACTCGCTGGCTACGGTCACCATGGTGGATCTGTACCGCCGCTACTTTCATCGCTCCGGCACCGACCACCACTATCTGATGGCTTCGCGTTGGGCGACCGTCTTCTGGGGCGCCTACGCGATCGCGTTCGCGGGCTGGGGTAGGACGCTTGGTTCGTTGATCGTGGCTGTGAACAAGGTGGGTTCTCTGTTCTACGGCTCGCTGCTCGGTGTGTTCGTGCTGGCATTTTTTTTCCGGCGGGTCGGCGGCACGGCCGCCTTCGTCGGCATGCTGGCGGGTGAAGCGGCCATCTTCTGGGCGTACTTTACCAGAATTTCCTTCCTCTGGTACAACGTAATCGGCTGCGCTGTAGTGATCGTGACGGCGCTGGCGGTGGCGCACGCGTTGGGGCATGGAACAGCGGAAACTTAGTGCCCTCGGTTACTTGGACCTGCCCCATTTCCGCCAGATCCAGTACCCTCCCAGAAGAACCGCGAGAGCGATGCTGAGGCCAACCAGATAACGCTCGACGTGGAGTTCCACCACTTTCCAGCGCTCACCCAGGAAATATCCCAAACTGAGAAAGGCTGTAACCCACAGGACCGTTCCGCTGTAGGCGAACAGCGCGAACTGATGCGGCGCGACCTCCGTCATGCCGGCCGCGTAGGCGGTGAGGTGGCGCACGCCGGGAATGAAGTATCCGACGGTCAATGCCCAATGGCCGATCCGCTCAAACCAGGCATGCGCCCGCGCGAGACGCTCGGGCGTGAGATGGACGTGTTTTCCAAAACGGTGCAGCAAAGCGAGTCCGAAGCTGCGGCCAAGCGCGTAGCTGATGGTCATGCCGGAAGCGCTGCCCGCCACTGCCGCGGCGAAAGCCAGGGGCATAGAAAGTTCAGACCGGTAGATCAAGTAACCGGTAAATGTCAGCAGTGTTTCGTCGGGAACTGGCAGCCCGACGATCCCGAAGATCAGCAAGACAAAGATCGCCAGATAGCCGTACCTGGTGATCCAGGCAAAAATCTGTGATTCCACTAGGGATTCCTCACCACTAAACCGCCAGATTGGTGATGTCGACCGGAGTCCGGTTACCCTCCACCACGACAATGCCGCTCGCGGTGACGTGATGGTAGCGGCGATCGCGTCCGAGGTCGTGACCGATCTCTGCATCGCCAGGGATTCGCACGTTCTTGTCCAGGATCGCGCGGCGGACCCGAGCGCAACGGCCGATGTCGCAGTTATCCAAAATGATCGAATCCTCGACGAGGGCACCGGCATGCACGCGGACGCCGCGCCCGAGCACCGAATTGCGCACGATTCCGCCGGAGAGGATGCAGCCTCCCGAGATGATGGAATCGATCGCCTGGCCACGGCGGTTATCTTCGTCGAAGGTGAACTTTGCCGGCGGATCCGGATAGCCGGTCGTGCGCCAAGGCCATTCGCGGTTGTAGAGGTTCAAAGCGGGGCTGACGGACCGCAGGTCCATGTTGGCCTCGTAGTAGGCATCGATGGTTCCCACATCGCGCCAGTAGGGGACGATATCGGGGGCGTCGCCGGGAATGCGGTTGGTCTGGAAATCGTAGGCGTAAATCTCCATCTTGCCTGCGAGCTTCGGCAGGATGTCGTGGCCAAAGTCATGGCGCGTTCCCGGGTTGGCGGCATCGTCGTGGAGCAAGCGCAACAGGGTTCGAGTGGAGAAGGTGTAATTTCCCATGGACGCGTAGACCTGATTCGGATTCCCGGGAATCGTGGGGGCGTCTGGAGTCTTTTCATGAAAGGCAAGGATCCGGCCGTCTTCGGCCACCTCGATGACACCAAACTCGCTCGCCTGATC
>JAGWQP010000070.1 GCA_028876805.1 Acidobacteriota bacterium
GTACCGGGATGTAGTCGAAATGACCCGGCGGCTGCCACGATTTGTTCCGGTGATTGTCTGGCTCGGTCAAGCCGATGGCGGATGGAACGACCTGCTCGAAGCGGGAGCCTCGGGCGTGCTCGCGGAACCATACCGCAGTTCAGAGGTCCGCGCCGTCCTGGAGGCTTTGCCATGCCTTTGGGCGCGTAATCCGGCTAGAGAATGCACGCCGGCCGGCGACCGGTGACGGCGGACGTCGGATCTGGTGTCCCGCCCGCGACAAGCAGGATTGTGTCGCCTTGCGCCCGCACACGATACAACAGGATCGGCGGCGACATAGTGAGCTGGATCCGCGTAGGTGGGGTAGCGTGCAAGTCGACGGGAAGGGATTCAAAGGTGACGGGACCAGTTGGCCCGCCGGCGTCTCGCGATCCCGCTCGCCCCCCCCAAACAGGAGGCCAGACCACGCTCTCTTTTTCGCGGATACCCGATTCGATTATGATGGAGAGCATGAAAAGACTCGTCATCGCGTCAATTCCGTTGCTCTTTCTGGCCGCCGCGGAGGCCCAGGACCTGGCCGACGGTCCGGGAAAGGACACATTTGTGAAGATATGCAGCGCCTGTCACGATGCCGCCGTCGTGGTCACAATGCACAACTCCAAGGATGACTGGCAGGCCACCGTGGATGACATGAAAGGGCGCGGGGCGGAAGGCTCGGATGACGAGTTCAAAGCGATTATCGGCTATCTGGCAAAGTATCAGGGACCTGAAGTCAACGTGAACAAGGCCACGGCGAAAGACCTCGAAACTCAGCTCGAGATCACCACTAGCGAAGCGGCCGCGATCGTCAAATACCGGCAAGACAAAGGCGATTTCAAGGAATGGGCGGATCTGCAGAAGGTCGCTGACCTGGACATCAAGAAGATCGAGCCACTGAAGGGCCGGATCACCTTTTGAAGTGGACAAAGGCGCCGACGCCGCGACTGCTGACAGAAAACAAATGACTTACGCACGTGTCTCCGGGAGAGCATGGCTCCAGTTTTCTGGCGATCATGACTGTGTGGCCGTTGGTCGGCCTCGGTCCATGCCCCTTCGATCGGCACCGGCTGGGATCGACGCCAGGCAGCTCAGAACATGACGTGGCGGTGCCGGCGGACCGAGACCGGGTTGAGGCGGGCTTCACGGCCGACTGACGGGTCGCGCAGCCGCTCAAAAGGTGCCGCATTGAAGCGGTCGTGATCGCGGTCACCGGCAGTTTATTGAAACTGCACGGTGTGACGTGCGAGAAATGATTCGAGGTGAGAGTCGTCGTCACCCCCGGGCACACCGAGACTCTGCCGGCGCAAGACGGACATCCAGGAAACGCTAGTGGCTAACAGAAGCTGTTGGCCGGAGGCTGCTCGAGCCAGTCGTTTCGTCCGGCCGAAGAGATCCGGGTATCGCGGAGTTACCCGCGACACGGGGGGGGACTTCGCTTCAGTCAAGGCACAAGGCGATGACGGAGAGGAACATCGGAAACCCAGTTGGAGAATGCGATCAGCGACCGTAGCGGAACCACGGGGATGAAAACCCTCCAAGATATTGTGACGGGGAGCGCGAGGTCCGACATGACAAGTACCTGGAGCAGATGGCCGGGTGCCACCGCCACGCCGAGGGCGGGCGCAACCGAATCCGGGCCCCAGCGCGGGGGCTACGGTGGGGGGGGCGCAAGCATGAGGCGGCCGCAGTTAGCAGGCGAATCGTTCGCGCTGCGGGTGTTGTGAGTTAGGTTTCTGGAACCGCGGAGCGAGCGCCGCCGATCCAAACCCCGTTCACTAGATTGACACCGAAGTGGTAAGGGATCTCACGGAAATCGCCGCACCGATAGACGACAAAGTCTGCGCATTTGGCCGGTTCGAGGCTGCCGATTTCGGCACCGCGCCCCAGGCTGTAGGCGGGGTTGATCGTGGCCGCGGTGATGGCTTCCGCTGGTGTCATCCTCATCCGCGTGCATGCCAGTGACAGGATCATGGGCATGGAGGCGGTCGGCGACGATCCTGGGTTGAAATCGGTCGCCACCACCGCGGCCAGCCCGCGATCGATCATGGAGCGCGCATCGGGATAGCAGTCAAGACCGAGAGCGTAGACCGAACCGGGCAACAAGACGGGCTGAACACCGGCGTCGGCCAGGGCGGCGATCGAAGCCCGATCGGTGTGCTCGAGGTGATCGGCGGTGGCCGCGCCCAATTCCGCGGCCAGACGCGCCCCGCCCGACTGTGCAAACTGGTCGGCGTGGATACGCAGCCCCAGGCCGCGCGCCTGAGCGGCTTCGAGAATGCGGCGGGCGGAAGGTAGCGCGAAAACCTGGGGCTCGCAGAAGACATCGCAGTATTCGGCGAGCCGGCCACTGGCTACCCGCGGCAGCATCTCACCGACGATCGTTTCCACATACTGCTCGGGCCGATTTCGGTATTCTTCTGGAATTTCATGGGCACCTAAAAACGTCGGAACGATCCGGAGCGGGCCTTGGCGGTCGAGCCTCCGCGCGACCCGCAGCAGTTTGCACTCGGCTTCGGTCGTGAGGCCGTAGCCGGACTTGGCTTCAAGGGTCGTGGTACCCGAATCAAGAAACCAACGGGCGTGCCGGCGTGCGTGCTCCAGCAATTGGTCTTCGCTGGTTTCGCGTGTACGACGCACGGTGGCCCAAATGCCGCCACCCGAGGCCGCGATCTCCTGGTAAGTGGCACCGCCGATCCGCCTTTCAAACTCGTCGGCACGGTTGCCGGCAAAGACGAGGTGGGTGTGGGCGTCGACAAATCCAGGCATCACCACACCGCTCGCGGCATCGACGATCTCCGCTTCGCGGACAATCTGCCCTTTCAGTTCGGCGTACTTTCCCGCGGCCACGATGCGGCCGTCGCGCACCAGAAGGGCGCCATCCTCGATGAGGCCCAGCTCGCGCATCTCGGCGCGCATTCTCGGCCGCGCAGGACCACGCAGGGTCACCAGCTGACGGCATCCTACGACCGCCAAAAGCCCGCTCATTCGGTATCGCGCATCGGAATGCGAATGCCATGTTGTTTGGCAGCTTCAAGCGAGCGCTGGTAGCCGGCGTCGGCATGGCGAATGATGCCCATACCGGGGTCGGTAGTCAGAACCCGTTCCAGACGCCTTTCGCACTCCGCCGAGCCTTCCGCCACCACTACCATGCCAGCGTGTTGCGAATAGCCGATCCCTACTCCGCCGCCGTTGTGGATGGACACCCAGGACGCTCCCGCCGCTGTGTTGACGAGCGCGTTGAGCAACGGCCAGTCGGCGATGGCGTCGCTGCCATCGAGCATCCCTTCGGTTTCGCGGTACGGCGAGGCCACCGAGCCGGCGTCGAGGTGATCCCGGCCGATCACGATGGGAGCTTGGATCCGCCCGGTACGGACCAGCCGGTTAATGGCAACTCCGAACTTCGCGCGCTCGCCGTAACCAAGCCAGCAGATGCGCGCCGGCAGACCTTGAAATTGGATGCATTCCCGGGCCAGACGTAGCCAGCGCAACATCGCTTCATTTTCCGGGAACAGCTCGGTGGCCAAGGCGTCGGTTTCGTAGATGTCGCGTGGGTCGCCGGACAGTGCCACCCAGCGAAACGGTCCGCGCCCCTCACAAAATTGCGGGCGGATGTACTCGGGCACAAATCCCGGGATGTCGAACGCGTTGCCGACGCCGGCCTGTTTGGCTTGCGCGCGGATGTTGTTGCCGTAGTCGAACGTCACCGCGCCCATCTGCTTGAGGTCCAGCATGGCACGAACGTGGACCGCTATCGACTCCATGGCCCGCCGCACGTACTCATCGCGGTCGGAGCGCCGGAGAGAGGCGGCCTCGGCCAGCGACATCCCGCGCGGAATATATCCGTTCAGCGGGTCGTGGGCGCTGGTCTGGTCGGTCAGGATATCGGGCACCAGGGACCGGCGCACCATCTCCGGCAGCACGTCGGCGCAATTGCCCACCAGGCCCACCGACAATGCCGCGCCCCGCTCGCGGGCTTGGTCGAGCCAGCCTAAGGCTTCGTCGAGGGTGTGTGCGATGCGATCGCAATAGCCGGTGGCGAGGCGCTTTTCGATGCGCGCCGGATCCACTTCGACGCCCAGAAAACAGGCGCCGTTCATGGTCGCGGCGAGCGGCTGAGCCCCACCCATCCCACCGAGGCCACCGGAGACCACCAGCTTGCCCTGTAACTCGCCGCGGAAGTGCCGCCGTCCGGCTGCAGCGAAGGTCTCGTACGTTCCTTGCACGATTCCTTGGGTGCCGATATAAATCCACGAACCGGCCGTCATCTGGCCGTACATGATCAGGCCGAGCTGTTCGAGTGCCTGAAACTGCTCGTAGTTCGACCAGTGCCCGACCAGGTTAGAGTTGGCTATTAGGACACGCGGCGCCTCCGGATGGGTGCGAAAGACGCCTACCGGCTTTCCGGATTGCACGAGCAGCGTTTCGTCGTTGGCCAGGGAGCGAAGCGCCCGCACGATCGCGTGGAATGACGCCCAATCCCGTGCCGCCTTGCCAGCACCTCCATAGACGACCAAATCGTCCGGACGTTCGGCGACGTCCGGGTCAAGGTTGTTCATGAGCATGCGGAGAGCCGCCTCCTGATGCCAGCCCTGGCAACTCAGCTCTCTGCCGCGCGGAGCGCGAATTTGGGTGGCGGTGCTCATACCCCAAACGTAGCCGGCCGAAAAGTCAAAAGTCAAAAGGGGCATCCGCCTGCGTAAGGCGCCGGGCGCAAAGTCAGGAGTCCTCCGATCCCGAGCTACACCAGGCGGCGACGAAACCATTTTTAATGGTAGTAGCATGCGCACGTACTTCCATGTCGATATGGACGCCTTTTTCGTATCGGTGGAAGAACTCTTCGACCCATCGTTGAAAGGCAAGCCGGTGGTCGTGGGCGGCCGGCCCAACGAACGCGGGGTGGTTTCCGCCGCGTCGTACGAAGCCCGCAAGTTCGGGGTGCATTCGGCCATGCCCCTGCGCACAGCGTACAAGCTGTGCCCGCGCGCGATCTTTGTCGACGGACACCCGGACCGCTACAGGGAATGGTCACACCAGGTCTACGATGTGCTGCATTCCTTCTCACCGCTAGTCGAGATGGCCTCCATCGACGAGGCGTACGTCGACATGACCGGCACTGAACGCCTCTACGGTCCACCCCTGAAAGCCGCGCACCTGTTGCATGAGCGGATGAAGATCGCGACCCAGCTGAACTGCTCGATCGGTATCGCGGCCTCCCGCCTGGTGGCCAAGATCGGCTCCGACCAGGCCAAGCCGAACGGCGTGCTGTGGGTGATTCCCGGCCAGGAAGCGGCGTTTCTGGCGCCGCTCGATGTGCGCAGAGTACCGGGCGTGGGCAAGGTCACCGAAAAGAACCTGCACACATTCGGAATTCGCAAAGTGGGGGATCTCGCGCGGCTGGACAAGGCGTTCCTGGAGGAACGATTCGGCAAATGGGGCTTGGCGTTGGCGGGCAAGTCGCGTGGTGAAGATGCCGGCGGTTGGTTCGATACCGAAATCGGCGAAGACGCGAACCCGAAGTCGATCAGCCATGAGCACACCTTTGCCGAGGACACCGCCGATCTAGGGCGGCTCGAAGCCACGCTGGCGCGCCTCTGCGAGATGGTGGGACGCCGCCTTCGCGAGCACGGGCTCGACGCCCGCACCATCCAGCTCAAGCTGCGCTACTCGGATTTTTCGACCATCACGCGGGCCCACTCCGTCAGCCGCCCGACGCAGATTGATACCGAGTTGTATGAAGAGATTCGCGAACTCTTCCGCAACAATTGGAGGGCTGGCAACCCCGTGCGTCTGCTGGGGGTGCACGCGTCATCCTTCACGGACGCTGGCAAGCAGATGGAACTGATCGGCGAACAACGACATGAGCGATGGAAACAAGCGCTGGCCGCCGCGGACCGGTTGCGCGACCGGTTTGGCGAATCCGCCGTGTCGCTCGCAGCCAGCCTGCGCGGCAAATTCCGCGAGCGAACCCATGAGAACCCTGCCGGTCTTCCGGGGAAGAAACCGCGCTGACCGGCTTATCTCGCCAGGATGTGTACCGAGGTAGCCTTGACCATCGCGTATACCGAATCTTCCGGCTGGAGGTGCAGCTCAGCGGCCGATTGTGCGGTCACTACCGCCACCAGCGGGAAACCGCAATCCAGCTCGACACGCGCCAGGGCGCTCTCCCGAACCACCGATCGAATTCGCCCGGCCAAGCGGTTTCGCGCACTCGAAGCCGCCGTGGACTCGGGAGCCAGCGTCACCTCTTCGGCGCGAATGCAGGCGAACACAGGGCCGGTCTTTCCGGGATCGACGCACTCAATGTGGGTCGCTCCCACCTGGACGGTGGCCAGTCCTCGCTCGCGCGCAACAATCTCCCCCGCCAGGACGTTTTCCACGCCGACGGCCTCGGCGACCGCCACATCCGCTGGATGCCGGAAGACCTCTTCGAGCGGGCCTATTTGGCGGACACGGCCGTCAATCAGGACCACCATCCAATCGCCGAGCGCCAGGGCTTCGATGCGGTCGTGGGTGACGATGATGCTGGGGACACCGCCTTCCACCAGTTCACGGCGCAGCGCGTGACGCAGGCGGGTGCGGGTAGCGGCGTCGAGCGCTGAGAGCGGTTCGTCAAGCAATAGCAGCGCCGGCTCCGCGGCCAGCGCACGCGCCAGGGCCACGCGCTGCTGCTCGCCACCGGAGATGCTTCGAGGCAGGCGGCTTCGCAATTCCGTGAGACCGAGCCTGGTCAGCCACTCGGCGGCCTTACCGGGATGGCGGGCGCCGAACTCGACGTTCCGCTGCACACTCAAGTGCGGAAATAGAGCGTAGTCCTGGAAGAGAAAACCGGCGCGCCGCTGCTGTGGCTCGACAGTAATACCGCGAGCGGAGTCGAACCACGTTTCGTCGCGGAATTGGATGGAGCCTTCGTCGGGGCGGTCGAGGCCCGCCAGGAGCCGCAGGAGCGTGGATTTTCCGGAACCCGAGGGCCCAAACAGCACTGTCACGTGTGCCTGATCGAGGGGAACGTGCAGCGAAGCATGTAGCTTGAACCCGGAAGGGAGATGCTTCCGGCACGTACACATCAACTCGTTGGCCATAACGCCCATACGCGCCGCTGCAAGGCATAGGTGACCGCCAGCACGACAAACGAAACCGCCAGCAGGAGGAGCGATGTCTCGGTGGCGGCGCGGTAGTCGAGCGCCTGCACCTGGTCATAGATGGAAATTGAGACCGTGCGGGTGACACCCGCGATGTTGCCTCCCACCATCAGCACCACACCGAATTCGCCCAGCGTGTGGGCGAAACTCAGAATTGCGCCCGTGGCGATGCCCGGCACCGAAAGAGGCGCCACGATGCGGCGAAACGTGGAAACGCGCGAAATGCCCAAGCACCACGAGGCCTCCACCAGCTTGCGGTCGACCGAGGCGAAGGCCCCGGCCATCGGTTGCACGGTGAACGGCAGGCTGTAGAGCACCGACGCTGCGAGCAAGCCTTCGAATGAGAACGGTAGCAAGCCGCCGCCTGTCAACACCCCGTAGAGTGCGCCCACCGGGCTGCGAGGGCCGATGGCCAGCAGCACATAAAAGCCCAGCACGGTGGGTGGCAGCACCAGCGGGAGCGCGACTACCGCTTCCACCAGGAACTTCCACCGGCGCGGCGAATACGTCAGCCAATAGGCCAGCGGCGTCCCCACGATAAGCAGGATCGCGGTGGTCAGCGTAGCGAGCCGGAGACTCAGCCAGAGGGCCTGCCAATCCATTTCTCTATCCCGGAAGAGAAAAGCCGTACTCCTGGAGCACACGCGCACCGGCCGGAGAAAGCATCCAGGAGCGAAATTGACGTGCGGCCGGCGAGTCCTTCAAGATAACACCGCCTTGCTCCATTTTTGGATAGGCGGCGAGTGGGACTTCCCAATAACGCCCTTGGCCGCGGACCGAAGGCGCCAGCACCAGCGAGAGGGCAACGATGCCGGTCTCAGCCGCGCCGCTTTGTATAAATTCGAGTGCCTGAGAAACGTTCTCTCCGAACACCAGCTTGTTTCCGACTCGGTCGTACAGGCCAAGCGAACGCAGAGCCGCTTCGGCGGCGCGGCCATACGGCGCGTGCTGCGGATTGGCAATCGAGATGTGACGCAGTGCGGGCGACTCGAGCGCTGTCGCAGGGTCGAGCATGGATGCCGATGGCACCCAAACCGCGATCCGGCCCACCGCATAGACGAAAAGGGAATCCGGCACGCCGATTCGCTCGCGAAGCAGCCGCCGCGGGTATTCGATGTCCGCCGAAAGAAAGAGGTCAAACGGTGCCTGGTTCTGGATCTGTGCGAAGAAATCACCGGAGGAACCATACGCGATCCGAAGATCGACGTTGCGATGGGCGCCGCGAAATTCACTTGCCAACTCGTCGAGAGCGAACCGGAGATCCGCAGCAGCAGCCACCGAGAGCACCGATGGCCCCGGCCGCGCGCGGCAGGCCGCTCCCCAGAGGCAGGTCACAAGGGCGGTCGAAACGAGCCAAGCTCTCCCCCGCGGATTCAGCCCGGCCTCCTGTCTCCCATAGACGACAC
>JAGWQP010000071.1 GCA_028876805.1 Acidobacteriota bacterium
GCCGCGGCGAAATCGCTGGCGGCGACCGGCGCCAGCTTTCTGGCCATGGAATTGATGCCACGTATCACCCGCGCGCAGAGCATGGACGCCTTGTCATCGATGGCCACGATCGCAGGATACAAGGCGGTTTTGATCGCCGCTAACGCCTTGAACCGAATGTTTCCGATGATGATGACCGCCGCCGGCACGCTCACGCCGGCGCGGGTTCTGGTCATCGGCGCAGGAGTAGCGGGTTTGCAAGCCATCGCCACCGCGCGGCGCCTGGGCGCTGTCGTGAGCGGGTACGATATCCGCGCGGCGGTCAAGGAGCAGATCGAAAGCTTGGGCGCGCGCTTTGTCGTCTTGGAAGTCGAAGCCGGCTCCGCCGAAGATCAGGGAGGCTACGCCAAGGCGATGGGCGAAGACTTCTACCGAAAGCAGCAGGAGGCGCTGGCGGCGGTGCTCGCCGAACAGCAAGTCGTGATCACGACGGCGGCCGTGCCCGGGAAAAAGGCGCCGGTCCTCATCACGCGCGCCATGGCGCGGCGCATGGCTCCTGGCTCGGTGATCGTGGACATCGCGGCGGAGCGCGGTGGCAACTGCGAATTGACAACCCCGGGCGAGGTGGTCGACGAGAACGGGGTGCGGGTGTTTGGCCCCATCAACCTGCCATCGAGCGTCCCCTACCACGCCAGCCAGATGTACGCCAAAAATATTCTGACTTTCGTGAAGTACCTCATCAGCAGAGAAGGCAATCTCACGCTGGACCGCGAGGACGAGATTATCAAAGAGACGCTGGTGACGCACGGCGGAGAAGTGGTCCACCCGCGCGTGCGGGACCTCCTCGGGCTGCCCGAGCTGCAGACCGTGGGACAGGAGAAATAAATGCCGACTGATCTGGAACTGGAATTATTCGTCTTCATGCTGGCGACCTTCCTTGGGCTGGAGATCATTCGTAAGGTTTCGCCGCTATTGCACACACCCTTGATGTCGCTCACCAACGCCATCTCGGCCATCTCGGTCGTGGGCGCGATTCTCGTCACAGGCGCGGCAGGCGCCACCTTCCTAAGCAAAGTACTCGGCTTCATCGCGATTACGGCCGTGGTGACCAACATCGTGAGCGGCTTCCTAATCACCGACCGCATGGTGAAGATGTTCAAGAGGCGCGAGGAGAAGAAGTAATGGCGCACCTGACGCAGTACATCTACATCATTTCGGCGGCGCTTTTTATCTTGTCGCTGAAATGGATGAACCATCCGGCCAGCTCGCGGCGCGGCGTCATCGCTGGCGGACTCGGAATGGTCCTGGCGATTCTAGGTACCTTCATCGGGTTCCCCGGAGCGGACGGCGTGGGAATCGGCTTCGTTCACAATTGGCCGTGGATTATCACGGCATTCGTGATCGGCACGGTGGTGGGCGTCCCCATTGCGTACATCATGCCCATGACGGCCGTCCCGCAACGAACGGCGTTGTCCCACGCCTGTGGCGCGCTGGCCGCGGCGCTGGTCGGCACGGCCGAGTTTTATCAGCGGCAGCCGCACGCGGAAACCGAATTGCGCGCGTTCATCATGGTAGCGCTGGTGATCGAAACGCTGCTCGGCTACCTGACATTTACGGGCAGCTTGATGGCTATGGGCAAACTGCAGGAAGTGTTGCCGCAGCGACCTATCACTTATCGCAATCAGAATGCGGTGAACTTTCTCCTGTTCGCGATCGCGGCAGGGCTCGCCATTCGCCTGGCGATCGTCCCCACCGATACGTTTCTGTTCCCGATCTTCGCCGCCCTGGCCCTGCTGTTCGGAGTGCTGCTGATCATCCCCATCGGCGGGGCGGATATGCCGACGGTCATCGCGATCTTGAACTCGTATGCCGGTTTGTCGGCGTGCGCCATGGGATTCGTTTTGAACAGCCGGCTGCTGGTGGTGGCCGGAGCGCTCGACGGATCTTCCGGCCTGATCCTATCGATCATTATGTGCAAGGCGATGAATCGCTCTTTCACCAATGTGCTGTTTGGAGCTTTTGGCCAGGTGCAGATGAGCACCGGCAAGGCGGAGCAGCGCACCTACCGCAGCGCGAGCGCTGAGGAAGCGGCGTCGGTTCTGGAGGCCGCATCGAGTGTCATTATCGTGCCCGGGTATGGGCTGGCTGTCGCCCAGGCGCAGCACAAGATCCGCGAGCTGTACGACAGCTTGACCAGACGGGGCGTGGATGTGAAGTTCGGGATCCATCCCGTAGCGGGGCGGATGCCCGGCCATATGAATGTCCTGATGGCGGAGGCCGACATCCCCTACGACAAGCTGGTCGAGATGGACGAGATCAACGGTGACTTTCCGCAGTGTGATGTGGCGCTGGTGATCGGGGCGAACGACGTGACGAACCCGAAAGCGCGCACCGACAAAGGCAGCCCGATTTACGGCATGCCGATTCTGGACGTGGACAAGGCGCGCACGGTCATGGTGATCAAACGCTCCATGAACCCGGGGTTTGCCGGCATCGACAACGACCTTTATTACATGGACAAAACCCTGATGCTGTTCGGCGACGCCAAGGCGTTCGTCTCCGAACTCATCAAGGAACTGCCGGCTCGCGTCGCAGCGTAGAAATACCGAAGAAATCTTTCTGAAATTCGTCCAATAAGGAGAATTTCCGAGGATGGTGCTGGAAGGGACGGAGCGGGAACTGGTTCGAGCATGTCAGCGGGGCGACCGCGACGCTTTCCGCGCGCTGTTTGAAATCCATAAGGATCGGGTGTATTCGGTCGCGCTCCGCTTTTCCGGCGACCCGTCCGATGCCATGGATATCGCCCAGGACACCTTCCTGAAGCTGTTTTCGTGCCTGGGTAGTTTCCGCGGGCAGGCTCGCCTGGATACCTTCATCTACCGGCTTGTGGTGAACCGTTGCCTCGACCGGAAACGGAAGCTGCGGCGCCTGCTGCCGCTGGCGGAGGACTGGGCCTCTACCCTGCGGGCAACCGGCGACGGCCCCGTCGAGGCGTTGCTGCGAACCCAGATGCGCGGCTCGATCCGGGCCGCCGTCGAGAAGCTGCCGCCGGAGTTGAGAATGGTCATCGTGCTCCGGTACACCGAAGGGTTGGCCTACGACCAGATTGCCGAGGTTCTCGGGTGTTCACCGGGCACGGTCGCGTCCCGTCTCAACCGCGCGCACAAAACCTTGGAGCGGCGCTTGGCGCATCTGGTCTCTGAAAAAGGGGGTGGGCGTGTCTGATTGGCTGAAACGAGAACTGTCGAGTCATCTGGCGCCGGCCCAGGCGCCGCACGCTTTGTGGGAGCGCCTCGAGCGACCGCCGGAAAGCCTGGCCGGCAAGGCAAGATCGTGGACGCGCTGGCCTATCGCTGCGATGCTCACGTTGGCTGCTGCGGCTGGTGCCTACTGGCTGCCGGCGAGACCTCCGGAGTCGGAGTTTCCCACGCAACTGCTTGCTGTCCAAAGCGCGGGACGGCCGGACCCATCCGGGGACTGGGCCTTGCACTGCACGTTGCCCGCCAGAAAGGTCGTCTATCAGGTCGCCGCGTTTTCTCCCCAGCGGATCCCAGTCTCCCCGATGGTGATTGCCAGTGCACCCGGCGACGGCATCGGCTGCCGCCAATGTCATTCAACCATCGTGAATTAGCGCCCCGGGCCGTAGAACACCACCGTTCAGAGGTTGTCAACAGGACAAAGCCGTGGTAGGGTGGAAATGGAATGGCTCAGCCGGTCACGGCTTCCGGGCTTACTACAGGCCATGCCCCCTTCGTCGAGGAGGCCCGCCATCGTGGTGAACTGTATATTGAACAAAAGTATGAGCTGTACTCCGCGGAAAATCACGAGTCGTGGAAGCGGCTCTACCAGCGCATCCAGTCGCGCTGGGCGCGTTATGCGAACGATCATTTCCTGAAGGGAATCGAAGTCCTCGACCTCGCTCCCGATCGCGTCCCGCGTCTCACCGAGATCAACCAACGCCTCGAACCTCTGACCGGTTTCCAGGCCAAGCCGGTTAGCGGGTATGTCCCAGGGTTCCTGTTTTTCGACTGTCTGCGAAGGCGGGAATTTCCAACCACCATCACCATCCGACCTCCGGACCGGATGGACTACCTGCCGGAACCTGACATTTTCCATGATGTGGCGGGACACGTTCCGATGCATACCGAGCGCGCGTTCGCGGACACGTTGGTGCGCTTTGGCGACTGCGCCCATACGGCCGTCGAAATGACGGCATCGGTGCGCGACCCGCGCGAGCGCGCCCGGCGTTTGACCAATATCGTCAAGGCGATGTCGCGATTTTTCTGGTTCACCGTCGAATTTGGACTGATGCGCGGCCGTCAGGGCACCTGCGCCTACGGCAGCGGGTTGCTCAGCTCTTATGGCGAACTGGAACACGCCATCGAATCCGACGAAGTCCAGCGCTACCCGGTGCAGTTGGAGTGGTTGATCAACCAAGGGGCGGAAATCGACCATTACCAACCGCTGCTGTTTATCATAGACTCCTTCGACCACCTCTTCGGTCTGGTGGATCGCCTGGAACATTGGATGCGGCAGGGCAAACTCGACAACGTGGCACCGGGGCTACCGGAGATTCAAGAATCGGATCTACGGAGTTTTCTCGATGCCGCGGCCAAGGTCTGAGCCAAGCCGCAATTCATTCAACCTTTTCACACGTTTCCTGCGCCGTGTGCTATAGTCATCACAAATCCATCGAAGCATGGATCTCAGTGTCCCCAGCAGTTGGGGCGGGGATTGGACCGCAATGTGTGGAATAGCAGGGTTTACGCGCCTGGGAATGGATGCGGAACCAGGCATTGCCAGACGGATTACCGAAGCGCTGTACCATCGGGGGCCTGACCAGCAAGGGTTTTTCGAGGGCAGCGAGGCGATTTTGTGCGCCGTTCGGCTCAAGATCATCGACCTCGAAGGCGGCGACCAGCCGGTGGTCAGCGACGACGGCGACACGGCCATCGTTTTCAACGGAGAAATCTACAATCATCGCGAGATCCGCGCGGAACTGGAGACTCGCGGCTACCGCTTCCGCTCCCAGTGCGATACCGAAACGGTGCTCGCCGCATTTCTCGCCTGGGACGTCCAGTGCTTTTCACGGATGCGGGGCATGTTCGCGGTGGCCTTCTGGACCGAGTCCCGCAAGCGGCTGGTGCTGGCGCGGGACCAGATCGGCATCAAACCGCTGTATTACTGCCGACGGGGACAGAATCTCTGCTTCGGATCGGAACTGAAGGCCATTTTGGAGCATCCCGATATCCCGCGGCGTCTGGACCTGGAAGCACTGGCGTCCTATCTTTCGGTCAACTACGTTCCGGGCCCGCGAACGCTCATCGAAGGGATCCGCAAAGTACCTCCCGGATGCTGGTTGGAGTGGCGACGGGGCGAAGTTCGGATGGAGGCTTGGTGGAACCTTCCGAGGCCGAATCCGCGACGCATTTCCCTTCGGGAGGCCACCGAGGAACTCGACCGCCTGCTCGAGACGGCGATCGGCGAGCAACTGGTGGCCGACGTGCCGGTCGGCGTCTGGGCTTCGGGCGGCTTGGATTCCTCCACGATTTTGCATTACGCCGCGCGCGCAAATCCGGGGCGGCTGAAGACGTTCTCGATTTCCTTCGCTGGTCGCACGTTCGATGAGAGCCGCTATTTCCGCGAGATCGCCAACTTTTACGGAACCGACCATCACGAGTTCGACCTGAATCCGGATTTGGATTTGGCCGACGCCA
>JAGWQP010000072.1 GCA_028876805.1 Acidobacteriota bacterium
ACTCGACCGCCTGCTCGAGACGGCGATCGGCGAGCAACTGGTGGCCGACGTGCCGGTCGGCATCTGGGCCTCGGGCGGCTTGGATTCCTCCACGATTTTGCATTACGCCGCGCACGCAAATCCAGGGCGGCTGAAGACGTTCTCGATTTCCTTCGCTGGTCGCACGTTCGATGAGAGCCGTTATTTCCGCGAGATCGCCAACTTTTACGGAACCGACCATCACGAGTTCGACCTGAATCCGGATTTGGATTTGGCCGACGCCATTAGCGACCTTGCTTTTTACTCCGATGAGCCCAGCGCCGACGCCGGCGCTCTTCCTGCCTGGTATCTGTCACGGATGACTCGCGAGCACGTGACCGTAGCCTTGTCGGGTGAAGGCGCCGACGAATTGTTCGGCGGCTATCTCACTTATGTCGCCGACCAGATGGCGCAACCGTTGCGCCGGCTTCCCGACCCCGCGCGCCGCCTGATCCAATCCACTCTCAAACGATGCCTGCCGGTGTCCGATGAGAAGGTCGGCCTGGAATACAAGCTCAAGCGCTGGCTGGAGGGATGCGGGCTTGACCGTGATGAAGCTCATTTCTTTTGGAACGGGACATTCTCGGTGGAACAACGGCGGCGAATCTGCCCAGCCACCAACGGAAATACTCTGCGGGAGTTGGTGGAGTCGCTCGAGCTCAATCCGCGCTGCAGCACTCTCGAGCGCTATTTGTCGGTCGACCAGACCTACTATCTGCCCGACGATATTTTGTACAAGGCCGACCGCATGAGCATGGCTCACTCGCTCGAGGTGAGGCCGCCTTTTCTGGACTCCCGGATCGTCGAGTTTGCGGCTTCCCTGCCCGCGGCATTCAAGATCCGTGGGCTTCAGCAGAAATTCATCTTGAAGGAACTGATGCGCGGCAAGCTGCCTCCCGCCGTCATTGATCGCAAGAAGACGGGATTCGATATACCGACTCATGACTGGTTCCGGGGACCGCTCCGCGGCTTCCTGATGGACATTCTGACGCCGGATGCGATTCGTGCGGCGGGCATCTTCAACGCCGAGGCAATCGAATCCTTGATACGCGATCATATGGAGAGGCGCATCAATGTCGGATATCATTTATGGGGTCTAGTGACCCTCTTCCTGTGGATGAAGCGATGGAAGGTGGAGAGCCTTCCACGCGCGGAAACCGCGCGGTCAACGCCCCTCACCGCTTTGGCTACTACCAGGTAGTCGTCGCCTTTGTCGCCGCCCTGATTTTTGGGATTTCCGTCGCCAGTCCGCCCTCCTTGATGGATGACGTGGATGCCGTCCAGGCCCAGATCGCGCGGAACATGCTGCAATCAGGCGATTGGGTGACTGCCCGCCTAGACGGCATCGCCTACCTGGAAAAGTCTCCCCTGAAGTATTGGTTGATTGCGATTTCGTTCCGGCTCTTCGGCACGCATGATTGGGCGGCGCGTATCCCCCTGGCGCTGGGCACGGTGTTGTTGTGCTGGGTGACGGCCCGCTTCGCGGCCTGGGCGTTCGGACCGCGTGCGGGACTGTACGCGGGACTTGTGCTAGCCACCTGCGTTGGCCTGTTTCTGTTCACGCGGATCCTGATTCCGGACGCCTTGCTGACCTTGGTGATTGTGTTGGCGATGTGGAGCCTTCTGCGGGCGCTCGAAGAGGACGAACCACATCCCGGGCGCTGGGCGCTAGGGATGTGGGCATCCATGGGAGCAGGACTGCTGTTGAAGGGGCTGATCGCGGCTGTGTTTCCCGTAGCTGCCGCGCTGTTGTATCTCGGCGTCACGCGGCAATTGGGGTTGCCAAAGACCTGGGCGCGCCTCCGGCCCTTTTCGGGAATTGTTCTTCTGCTAGCGGTTGCGGCGCCGTGGCACGTGCTTGCCACCGTTCGGAACCCTCCCTATTTCGATTTCACGCTGCACAGCGAGCGCGGATCCTACCATGGATTCTTCTGGTTCTATTTCATCAACGAGCATGTGCTCCGGTTTTTGAACCTGCGCTATCCGCGCGATTACAACACGGTGCCGCGGCTGTACTTCTGGTTGTTCCACCTGCTTTGGCTGTATCCGTGGAGCGTCTATTTACCGGCCGTTTGGAAGCTTGATTACCGGAAGGCGGACCGGGCCAGCCGCGTGCGGCTGCTGGCGCTCTGCTGGACCGGCTTCATTCTGGTGTTCTTCACGTTCTCGACGACCCAGGAATACTATTCGATGCCGTGCTATCCGGCACTGGCGCTGCTTCTCGGCTCGGCAATTGCGACTGGAAGCCCGCTGCTGAGGTACGGCACGAAGGTCCTCGCCGCGGTGACGTTTGTGGCCGTCGCCGCCGTAGCCACGATCCTGTGGCTGGTTCGCGGGCTGCCAACCACTGGGGATATCGCGGTCGCGCTCACTCAGAACCCGGATCTGTACACCCTCTCGTTGGGACATATGGCGGACCTGACGCTGGCCGCGTTCGCATACCTGCGGGGGCCTTTGGCCCTGGCCGGAGTCGCATTGGCGGTCGGCCTCTTGGGTGCGCTGCTCAGTCGCTCCGCCGTTCCGGTGGCCACGCTCACCATGATGATGGTTCTGTTTTACCAGGCGGCCCGCCTGGCCATGGTGGTCTTCGACCCCTATCTCTCGTCCCGGCCCCTGGCGGAGGCCCTGCTGCGCCAACCTCCCGGCCGCATCATCATGGGTGACCAATACTACACGTTTTCGTCGGTTTTTTTCTATACGAACCGGCGCGCCCAACTGCTGAACGGAAGAGTCAACAACCTTGTTTATGGGTCTTATGCTCCAGACGCGCCCCAGGATGTCTTCATCGGCGATAGCGACCTGGCACGAGTCTGGCCGGGAACCGATCGATACTATCTGCTAGCTGAAGGCCCCGCCGTGCCTCACTTGGAGAGCGTAGTGGGGAAAGCCGCGCTCCATACGGTTGCCGAGAGCGGCGGCAAATACCTGTTCACGAACCGCTGAAAAACGGAGCTCTGAGCTTCGGTGGCATTCCGGACCGCTCCCGCTAGAACTTCGACGCGGCGTCCCGGGGCGCGGCCTATCCGTCTACTGGTTTTGGGTGGCAGCAAACGGTTGGGGATATCGGATCGCTTTGTACAATCCGGGCTGGCCGCG
>JAGWQP010000073.1 GCA_028876805.1 Acidobacteriota bacterium
ACAAGCAACGGTGGCCGGTCGAAACATGGGCGTGTTTGGGCCGATGGCGGCAAGCATGAAGGAAGCCAGGCTGGAAGGCCCAGTGTTGTGTGAGGTCCGTCCTGGTGTTGGTTCTCGTGGTCCCAGCGGCTGTGCCCCAGTTGAAGAATCACCGGAGCACAAAGCGCTGCTGGGGCACCCTGTTAGTCCGAAGCCATTTGGTGCGTGGGATGCGCAGACGCGCTCTGCTTGTCGGTAACGCTGCCGTTGCGATACTCTTGGGAATCGCATGATCCGCACCGGGTCCGGGTTTCGATCACGAATCGGCAGACCTTGTGGTGCCCAGAGCTGGAGTAGCTCTCCTGCTCAGGGAATGCCAGATCGGGCGGCGGCCGTGAGAACAGACGCCCCGCAGGCCGGGCCGGGACCCGCGCACCCACGTCCCCGATCCCCAATCCTGCGCGTCGATACGGAACCGAGCATCCTAGCCGAAAGATTCGGCGCGTTCTATTCGGAGCCGGGCACCTCCCGAGACCCTCGTTGCTAATCCGGATCCCGCGAAACTTGTCAGATCAACATGACCCGAACGAACCCTACCTGCTGACTATCGAGACCCTTCAACGCGGATGAAGTCATGCTCGGTCGGCAATCACAATCGGGCACAGCAGCTCGCAGCAGTTCCGACACATTTAACTGGACGATGAGCGAGAGCGGCCGTCTGTCGCTGGCGTCGCCCGGGGACCGGCACCATCCCACCCACCGCGAGCGCCTCCCTCCTCTGTCGCCGAAATAGGCATAGACTTTCTGATATGAGAGTTACCGAAGAGGAAAAAGTGTGGATCTTCTCGGCTGTTCTTCAGGCCAAGATCACTGCCTATGAGAGTTTAGGGGTTCCCATGTATCAGCGCCCGTCGATGGGCAGCGTGGTGGCTAATGCAATTGAGTGGACAAAGGAGGCCGTTGCAGCCGTGAGCAAAGAGCAGCTCTGAAGATTAGCTGGAGGCGCCAACGGAGGAGGAAATGCGTGGGCATTCACGCGTGCCGAATCGAAGTAACCGCGGTTCAACGGCTCTTAATTCACTGTGTGGCGAACCAATCCGGCTCATCGTGAGGGTCCGAACAATGGCCCCAACCAGATGTGGCTCTGCCCGCCAGGGTACAAGTGCCGCTCCTCGTTCGTTGCTTGCGACCACCGTAACCTCTGAACCGGACAAAAATGCCGCGCTGCGAGAAGAATCGCGCAGCGCTGCAGCCAGGGACTCTACATGTTCAACGCGGCGACCGATCAGCTTCGGCTACCTGCAGGTCCAGGCTGACCCGTTCACCATTGATGAGAATGAAGCTCGCCTCGATCAGTTGCTGGCCGGTGGCATCGAAGTCCGCGTAAGCGCTTAGGAGCTTGAGCGGGAAAATGAACTCGACCGCCACCGGACTTGTGTCAGCCGCATCGGGTGCGAGCTTCACGGTGGTGCTGAAGTCGATACCATCGAAATCGCTCGAATCCTTAAAATGGGCAATTACGGGCCGGATCAGGTGCGCGATGTGCTGGTCAAATGCGAGGGCCGCCAACCGGTACTCGGAACCCGAAGAGGTCGGCGGCAGCGTCGTGGTCAGCGACAACTCCAAGTACAGACCGTTGTGAAAAGGGATGAAGGCAGGTGGCGCGTATTGGATGAAGTGCGCCTGCGCATCGAGCTCCTGAACCAAGCGATCGAGGGTCGATTGAAACAGATTCTCTAGGTTTTTGATGGCTTCGGCCGAACTGGCGCGCGGCGGCGGAAGTTCTTGTGCGAGAGGCTCTCGCACGCGCTGGGCGGCAACATGGGGAAAACCGATGGCTTTCATCAGGTCCTCGGACACCGTGAGGGCCGGCGGGGCGGCTGGCGGCGGGGCTTGCGGAGTCGCCGGCGCAGGGGTCTCGGCAGCCGCCTCCTGAACCATCTCTTTTTGCGGACGAGGCCAGAAGGAAATCGGAGCGGCGTTCAGGAAGGCCCCACCTTCCAGCACGGCCGCTTGTCGGACCTGGGGATCGGCAGACGCCACCAGTCTCTCAGCTGGTGCTTTGGGGAGAACCAGTACCACGTTCTCCACGCTCTCGGAGGAAACCCCCAGCACCTTCTTGCGCACGTGATGCGAAATTTCAAACGCAAATGCCTGCGGCGCCTCCGCCTTCTCGAACGCATGAACGGCTGCCTGCAACAGTGGCAGGATGACACTCTCATAAGTCATACGAGCCCGCTCTTCGGGTTTCACGAGCTCGGCCGAATAAGACACGAAGTAGTTTCCTGTGACCTTCACAACCACTTGGCCCTGATACCGGTCAAACTGAACAGAGCGCTGATCGCTCCGCTTTTGCACTTTCTCATCGAGGTCCAGCTTGCGGCTGAAGTAGAAATGATAAGGAAAATTGTGCGCCGCGGGGCTATTGGCGATGAGCTTCAACTCATTCCGATATTTCTGCTGCAAGGCGCGCAGTTGGGGGTCGCGGATCTCCTCAGGGGCCAAGACCTGAGCCCGCCCCCCCGCGGCGGCCAAAAGCAGCGTGAGAAGGCCATTACTTACTCGCATAGAAGACTCCTTGAGGGCGAGGGCGGATCCGCGACACTGTCAATCAAACCACCCAGGGCCTCGATTCGGATTTGGCCAAGCGATTTCCATAGGGCGGCATTGGTGAGACTTGTGCGGCACCGCCGACCCATGATGCCAGAAGGACGAGGGATCATTTCGATACCGCAATCTAGTAAACGAACTCAAGACCAAACAACGCCGTGTTCAACCGAAATGGATTAACCGCGATTAACCTACCGGTCAAAGGATCCGTTTCGACCACCGTCGTCTGCTCAGGACGAATCTGGTATTCGAAGGAAAACTTGATATTGGGATGGATCAAGAACTGCACCCCCGGGGTAAACCGGTTGCGCGTCGAGTGGAGCGGCGCGAAAAACGGTGTGCCAGCGGCGAGTGCCAGGCCGTTGATCCGGTCGGCGGTCGAGTTCACCGCATCCCAGCGCATAATCGCCATGATCCACGGATGGATCATGAAGTCCGCCTGCACGAAGCCGCCATTGAACCGCGCCGGAACACTTTTGATAAAGCCGACTGGCAGCGGCGAGTCGGAGGACAGGGGCAGCGGAATCAGCGCACCGGTGTTATCGACCGGAAGCAAGTTCTGATCTCGGCCATTCAGATAGACGCCGTATATTTGGAAGCCGCGGTAATGGAAATTGAAGTCGCCGCCCACTCGGTAATACGGCTCTTGCACCCGAAGAATGTTGCTGGCGCCGATGAATTGTTGGAGTGACTTGCCGTATAGATAAAATGATCCGAAACTAAGGTATGTGTGGTCGCGCGGACCGGTTGGCCCGGCAGCCTGGATGTCATGCCGGCTTTCCGAATCGCGTTCCAGGTTGAAGCGGTAAGAAAGCCGCCCGTAGACGTTCTTGAAGTCGGTGCTGGAGCCGAATCCGACCCCGCCGTTGGCGCCGCCGGTCGCCGAGGGGACGTACGGATTCGTGTTGGAAGATTGGTCGAGGCCGGCAGTATTCTGATCAAACACGGCTACCGAGTAGTGGTACCCGCCGTATTGATGTCCGCCGCTCAACTCAATTCCCTTCGCGGGGTTTGCAAATGTGAATTGGTTCGAGACGTTCTGCTTTAACGCCACCATCGAATTCACGGCCCCGATATTAGCCTGCTGATAGATGTCATACGGACTCAGGTTGTAACTACGCGCCTGCGTCACCGGGAGATCGAGCTCGAACTGACCGGCGCGCACCGTCAGAGAGTCTTTTGGGAGTTTCAGAA
The DNA here is from genome assembly GCA_028876805.1 of Acidobacteriota bacterium. Taxonomy (GTDB): domain Bacteria; phylum Acidobacteriota; class Terriglobia; order Bryobacterales; family Bryobacteraceae; genus PSRJ01. Next base: position 3,784 of record JAGWQP010000073.1, read on the forward strand.
ACCGGCTTACGTTCACGAATTTCAAATATCCGTCACCGAGGCCACCCGCACCGTTAGTGCCTGCGAGGCTGATGTCGTCGTCGACCCAGAAGGCGATACCGCTCCCGAAGTTCCCCGCAGTAAAAATGCTGAACAGTCCGCTGGCAAAGTCCGTTGCGGGGATCGTCTGGGGAATTGAACCGGGCGGCGTCAGCACGTCAAAGCGGTTCCGGTTAGCTCCCGTCGCCTGGAAAAATGAATTGAACCGCAGTCCGATCGGCGGCATGCCGGGAATCGTCCCGGGCCAGACGGAATTGGGAAAATTCTGCTTTTGCGCCTCGGCACCTAGCATCACCGGCGCGACTTTAATATACGTCTCCTCGTCTTTTGGAAACCGGAAACCTGCGTCCTTGAACGCCTTGCCAAAGTCATTTAGCTTCGGAAAAACGATGTGGCAGGTCAGGCACGACGTGGCATATTCACGGGAGAACGCAGGAATCGCATTCCCTTTTTGCGTCAGCAGGAACACCGAGAGCGCTAGCACGACGAGCGCCGGCGAGGCTTTCAACACGATCCGCACGAACAACCCCCTTCCCCGTTTCAAGACATCGGCTCGTGTCTTGGTTCGGCAACGTCTCAGTGCACCTCGGAGGCCACCATCATGGACAATTTGTATTCTCTTGTATCCTCTTGATGCGGTACGCGATCAGCTGCCACCCAACCCCAGTAAGCCTTGGCAAACATGGGGCATTAGCCGCATGATGGCGTTCTCCTCATGCGCGAAAACACCCATGCCATCGGATTTTCCGGGTCTACCACGATGAGCGGAGCGCCAGTTGCCGTGCCGTTCGCAGCCACAACCCGGACCCGTGAGCCCCGAGGTGATGCCGAAGGACCCTAAGAAATGCGTCTGATGTTAGACCCTTGCGCCGGATCTTCACCAGCGTCACTTGGTTCGGAGAGTGCTTCTAGAACTTCGGAGAGTGCTTCTAGAACAAGGGGGCAGATCTCATGCCGCTTTGGCGCCCTCGAGTGCTTTCAGGCCGACGCGGTAGAGTTGTCCGGCAACCTGAATCTCGCACCAGTATTCGTCGAAACCTTCCTCGGGTCTCTTGAGTTTCGGGATCGTAATCCGGAACTCCGATCCACGCGCCAGTCTTGTGGGCGGACCCAGTATGTGGCCGTCTCGGTCCACCGGCTCGGCGCCGGTGAGGTCTTTGGCAAGCCTTGGCATCGCCACTCCTCTCTAGCCTCCGCCTGAAATCGTTGAGGCCTGTCGGCCCGCGCTCTTTGGGCGAAGAGGGCTCGTCAGCAAGGTGCGCTCGGCACTCACCAGCGTCGCCCGACCTTCCCCGCGAATCGATTCCGATTTTTTGGGAAGCCATTTGAAGCGAGCGCCCAGCCGTGCTGTCGAGATTTTGTACCCGCACAAGGGCGCATGCGGGCCGGCTGCGAAACTCGTACGTAAAAGCACAGCATACACGTGGCAGTTCCTGACGCGCGTCACACGGCCATCCACGATTCGTTTCATCGGCATTTTGCCGTCTCGTAGCGACGGCCAATCGCAAGACGGTTCGCTCAGCCTGCCCTCCGGCAATTGTCTCGCGGCATCGAAGCAACGTCTTCACAACGGACGTTGCCGGAACCGTCAGTCTTAGTTTCTGCACCGCACCGAGTCTCAGGAGCCTGTAGTCGTAATGGATCGCACACCGGAGGCTCACCTCCGCCGATTGATCTTCAGTTTCCCTTGCACGAGAGCACGTTATACGAAGTGTTCCACTTTTGGCAAGCCAGTTTTGCACACGTAGGATCCGAGTTTTGGAAGTAATGATACGGAAGTTCGGCTGGCACCTCGGCCTTCCGGATCAGGAATTCGGCCCTCTGGTTCCGGCGGCGCGCTCAGCGACCGGCTGCAGGCAATTGCGGTGACGGTAGGAGACTTCGGGTCGAGTGGAGTGACTTGCGTGGCGCAGCCAGTTCGTAGCCCTGCCAATTTCTCCACAACGCGTGTGAGTTGCGAGAGCCCGCTGGGGTAGTCCAGGGTCTTAATGCCCGCTTCGGAGCACCCCCTCCACCCGCTAAATATCAAGTACTTATCGTCGCAGGACCGGCCCTGTCGGCGCGCTGCCGCCGGCCATCTAGCGGTACGCGGACGGACACAAGTCGTGAAGAAACGCGCAGCGGTGGCAATGTGCGGCTTCAACCAGCGGAAACTCCAGTCTCGCCTGCGCCTGCTGGAAATCGTGGACGACGTGTTCCGGCACATCGACCAGAGAAGGGGCCAGATCGACTTCGATGACCGTGTTCGGCCGCAAGAAATCAAGCCACGCGCGGTCCGGCGTTCGGCCAGTCACCCGCTCGACGGCCATGGCATACAGCCGCAATTGCAGGGCGTAATCGCCCGCCCGTTGATGGGCTTCAAGCGGCGTGACCGAATCGGTCTTGTAATCGACGATCACCAGTTCGCCGCCCTCTTCGAACCACAGGTCTACCTGACCACGCAGCACCACGTCGTCCACGGCCATCAGGAAATCAAACTCGCGTTCCACGCGTTTAGCCCGTTCCGCGCGCCGGCCGAGCGGGCCCTGGCGGAAAACATCCGCCAGGCGCAGTGCCTCCGGATCCGGATTGGAAACCAAGCTGCCGGCCAGCAGCGCATGCACCTGGGTACCGAACTCGGCCGCCGACAGCTCTCCGGCCGCCTCCAGTTTTCGAGCTCGTCCTTCGAGACCGAGGTAGTGCCTGAGGTAATACTCGCGCGGACACTTGGCGAACGCGGCGATTGCCGTTACGGTCGCTTTGGTATCCTGCTGTCCGGTGGCGGCCGGCAAGGCCACTCGCTCCACAGGTTCCGGAGCCGGGACCAATACCTGCCCGGCCAGACCGAGGGGCGGTTGATCCGCAACCAGCAAGCGGAGCTTCCACTCCTGGCCGTCTGGCGCGGTGCGAGTTAGCACCTCGTCTCGGGGACTGTCCAGGTTGAGGTCTAGGCTGTTCACTACTCCCTTCGCCCAGTTCCCCAGCTTCCGGCCCGCATGGGAGAAGCTCAAAACCAGATGCTGTTCGGCTCGCGTCATCGCCACATAGAGCAGGCGGTCGCTTTCCGCGTCCTCTTGCTTCTTCCGCTCGCTGCGAATCGCGTGCTGGAACAGGTCATCCTTGTCCTCGCCGGTGGCGGGATTCCGCCAGCGCGCGCCTAGCCCGAAGCGCCGGGAAAACGCGACCACCGGTAGGTTGGTGTCGACTCCTTTGTGCAACGCCGACACGAAGACGATCGGGAACTCCAGCCCTTTGGCGGAATGAACCGTCATGACATTCACAGCATTGGCCGACCGTTCGGGTGGCGCGTCCGGTTCCCGCGGGTTCGATGCGCGCACGAGCGCCAGTTCCTCCACAAACTCGTCGAGCGACATGCGGGCGGCGGCCCGGCGGGCCTGCGCCAGAAATTTTTCGATGTTCGTCCAGCCGCGCGCGCCCGGCTCGCACGGGTACCCGCAGTCATCGAGCGCCGCGAACAGCAGCCGGTCGAAGGAGACGTGCTCGCGGCGGATGCGCCAGCCGTGGAGGAGGTCGCGAAAGCGGCTCAACTTAGAGAAGTCTTCGGCTTCGAACTGCGGCCTGGCGTCATGGCTCAAACCGACGAGTGAGGTCCCCATATTTTCACCGAGGATTCTCAGTTCGAGCAGCGCCTCGTCGGACACTTGGGCCAGCGGCGAGCGCAGTACGACGGCGAGCGAGATTTCGTCCCGCGGATTGGCAATCGTCCGGAGTAGGTGCGCGAGGTCATTCACCTCCCGGCCCTCGTAGAACCCCTTGCCGCGGTTCACCACGTACGGGATGCCGGCCTCATCGAAGGCATTTGCGAACGAGCTCAGCACCTCCGTGTTCCGCACCAAGACCGCCATATCCTGAAACGCAAAACGCGAACCGGTTTCCTCGGTAAGTTCCAGAATGCGCCGCGCCACCAACCGCGCCTCGTTGCCGAGAGCTTCGTCCAACGAGAGCCCGCCCGCGGCGATCGCTTCCACGCACACAGATCGGGGCTGTTCGAAGGAGCGGCCGGCGATCAGACGGTGCGGCTCAATTCCGGCCGCGTGCTTGGCGACGGTCTGGACAGCGCGCAGGATTTCCTTGCGGCTGCGAAAATTGTCGGTGAGCTCGATCCGCCGCCCGGCCTGGTCGCGGTATTGGCGAAACACTTCCGGTTCGGCATGGCGGAACCCATAGATGGACTGGTTGATGTCACCTACCGCATAAAACCGGCCGGGCCGCCGCACCAAATCGAGCAAGCGGGCCTGCTGGCCGTTGGTGTCCTGAAACTCATCCATAACGACGTGATCGAACTGCGCCTCGACGCGCGCGCGTGTCTGCGGGCTCTCCTCGAGCAGCCGCACGGCGTGCTCTTCCAGGTCGGCGAAATCGAGCACGCCGGCCTGCTGTTTACGCTTGCGATAAATGAGGTCGAAACGGCGGAGGACTTCGACGAGCAGCTCGCGCTCGCGGCGATACTGCTCGGTGATCAATGTGTAGGGGAGTTCCTTCAGCAAGTCTCGCAGGCGTTCCGCCAAACTATAGCCGCGAGTCGCCTGCTTCAACTTTCTGAGGTTGCCCGAGTAACGATCGAGAGCGCGCAACGCGTCGGCCGGCGTGTGCGCCTCCATGATGGCTTCCGCCTCTTTGACCATGAGATTGCGCTGGAGACGTTGCTCGGGCTTCCAACCCGCGAGTGGGTCATCGCGCAACGCCACGATGGTATTCTCGACTTCGTCGAAGGTCGCCCCTATAGGCGGCTGCTTGGCGGCCAGTGCCTCAAGTGTCATCGCGGCGCCGCGCACGGCGTCGTAGGCGGAAACGAGGGCTTGCGCGAAGTCGGCCGACGACAGTCCCCGGATCAGCGCGCGCATAGCGGCCGGATGCTCTTCGAAAACCGCCGTTACGGCCGCCGCGATCGACGCCTGCGCGAGGCGCCAGGATTCACGCTCATCGGCCACCGCAAACTCGGGATCGACGCCGGCAACGACGGAATTCTCCCGCAGCAAGCGCGCGCAAAAGCCGTCGAGGGTCGAGACCCACGCGCGTTCCAGGCGCGCACACGTCCCCGTGTTTTGGTGAAACACCTCGTTCAGCCTCTTCCGCATGTTGCCGGCCGCTTTCTCGGTGAAGGTGATGGCCAGGATGCGGAGTGGATCAACGCCGTCTTCCACCAGTCGGCGGAAGTATTCCACCAGCACCGTGGTCTTGCCCGAGCCGGGTCCGGCGACCACACAGGTGTCCAGGTAGCGGTCGGATACATCCACGGCCCGAAGCTGGTTGGAGGTGAAGGGCACGTCGTTCATGGGATGCCCCCGGCCGCGGCCGGCCGGATCACTTCGATGCGGCACACGTCGCGGGAATCGCACAAGCGGCACTGACGCGTATTCAGCGGGGCCGCCGCGATGCGGCCTTGCCGGATTTCCTCTACCAGATGGAGAGCACGACGGGCGGCGCCGGCCAGCCACTCCTCCGGTATTGGATCGGCCTCGAGGAAAGGGGCTTCACTCCAGCCGGCGTACGCCACCACGCCTTTCAAGCCGACATAGAACACACCCGCCGGCTTGGCGCCCAACACCTTCTCCGCCGCCATCAGGTACAGCGGCGCCTGGAATTGATCGCCATTTTTCAGCATCTCTTTGAGACGCTGAGCCGCGCTGTACTTGTAATCGAGGATGTAGGTGCGGCCGTCGGCGGCTGTGTCGACGCGGTCGATGCGCCCGGCGATGCGCAGCGACTCATTGAGCGGAAACTCGAACTTCTCCTCCATGCGCGACCGGAAATTCAGGCGTGGCCACGTGGCGTCGGCTGCAAAACGCTCTAGGTCGTCCCGCATCGCCTGACGCAAACGCTCGGTGTGATAACCCGTCGGAATGCGGTTCTGCTCGCGCGACTCCTCGAAAATGCGGTCGAACAGCGCGCCGATCTCCTCTGGCGAGCGATACCACGCCGCGAGCACAGCGTGCACGATCTTGCCCTGCGCGCGAAAATCCAGGCGTTCTTCGGGCCGCGCCGGCCTCGGCTGGAGCCGCAACAGGTGGCTGCCGAAATACTGAAAGGGGCATTGCTGGTAAGATTCGAGGGCCGTGGGTGCAAGCCGGGTCGTCTTTAGCCGCAGCGTGGCCAACAGCTGCGGCTCGTGGATTACTGGCGGCGGGGGCGCCGTGAGCACGGAGCGGGGTTGTGGCCGGACCGGACAGGTTTCTTCCGCCTCGAGCGCCAAGCCTTCCAGAAACAGCGAGGGCAGGTTGCCCTCGCCGCCCGCGTCAAACTCCGGATACGAGAGCGTCGCCTGCTCGGTGGCCCGCGTGATCGCGGAATCGAATAACGCCCGCTCTTCGCTTTCAAACTCGCGAGCGGTGCGCACGCGAATCCCGGCCGCTTGAAGACTCGTGCGGGCAGCGTCCGGGAAAAAGGGATCTTCGAGATGGAACTGCGGGAACTGCCCCTCCACCAGCCCGCAGACGAACACCACAGGCAACACCCATTGGCGGGCTTCGGGCGCGCTCAGGATATGGACGACATTGCGGCGTCCGTCTTCCAGGCGTAAGGGCTTCAGACGGACGACCGATTTCAGCGCGCGCCAGAATTCACCGATCCCCAGCGGCCCCTCCGGATCCAAAGCCTGCGCCGCCTCGCTAGCGGCTTGGTCGAACAGATCGAGAGCGGTAGATTGGCCGCGCCAGAGCAATGCCAGCTCGTGGTCGGCTCTCTCGGGCGGCCGCGCAGCGCGAAACAGGTTGCGCAGGGAGCGGAACCGTAGAGCCCAATCGGCGGGCTGCATCTCGAATGAACGCCACTCCTCGATCGTGGCGACGGAATCGATCAGATGCGCAAGCGGGCCTTCGACGTCTTCGAGCAGCGCCTTCAAGCCGCCGAGGCCGCTATCGGGCGCCAACTCGCCCACGCGGAAGTCGAACCGGTCCATGGCGGGGGAATCGGCGAAGCGCGGTGCCAGGCGCAGGGCCGCCAGCGTCGTCGCATGGTCCCAGCCGCTTAACATGGCGTCGACCGTGGACGTCAAAAATCGCACGGCGGCGTGTCGGCCCAGTTCCGAATCGAAGTAGAATCTCGCGGGAATCGCGAACCGCTCGAGCGTGGCCCGCAAGACGGGCACATAGGTCTCCGCCGCACGGATAATGATCCCGATTTCGCGAAACGGCCGCCCCGCCGCGGCCTCGTCAACAATGCGGCGCGCGATCTCCTCTGCCTCGCGCTCGATTCCCGAGGCCCGCACGAGCGTGAGCTCGGGAGCCTCACGATGTCCCGCTGCGCGCTCTTCCTCAAACCCCATGGCCCAAAGCCGGCCGCGCAGGGCTTCGCCGGCATCGGTATCGCCCAGGGTGAGCGTCACATCTGCGTGGTCGCCGAGGGCCTCGATGACGGCCAGTTCCGGGTCCGGCAAGGCGTGAAAACCGTCGAGCCAGACCGTCTCGATCCCGCCCGTCCCCTCGTTGCGAATGCGCGCCGCCGCGCGTTCCAGACGCTCCGCCCGCAACGCCCAACCTTGGCGCTTGAGGATGCGGTCCGTTTCCCGATAGACCGACAGAAACGCTGCGCCGAGCGGCGAGTCCGGAAGATGCTCACCCAGCCGCCGGCTGTCGCAGCCGGCCGCAGAGAACTCGCCGATGGTGCGCGCCACGGCCGCGCTAAACCCGGGCAGCCCCGCCACCCGCCTGAACTCGGGGCGATTCGCCCGTGCCACCGCTTCTTCCACGATCAGGTACAACACCGCGTCCGCCACCTGCGGCGGGTCGCCAGCCCAGCGATCGATGAACCCGGAGAGTGTCTGGATCAGGTGGCGGCGGAAGACCAACCCCTCGCGCGCCACGCGATTTTGCAGGTGCTCGGCCAACGTGGCCGTCGGCACCAGCAACTGAACCCCATAGCGGTTCGACCGCAGCGCCTCAATCAAGCGCTCCACTACGAATGCCGTCTTTCCAGACCCGGCCGGACCGGTGAGGAGACGCACTGGCACCAGTGTAGCTCAGGCGAAGACGAGGCGAAACTCAAGTTGTCAGCCGCTACGGCTCCGCCACGGCCACTACGCGCGAGTCGACCTGGAATTTCTTATAGTCGCTGAAGGTGAAGGCCAGTTCGCGATTGAAGCCTTTTACCAGGAGGATGCGCGCGGCGGCCGTGAGCAGGACTTCTTTGGGAAGCCAGACTTCGTTGTTGACGCGCGTCTGCTCGATCACGAGATGGGTGCCTTTGCCGACTCTGACGAGGAAGCCGCCAAAGGAAATGGTGTCGAGCGTCTCCATCTCGATGCGGGCGGCCTGGTAGTCCTGTTTGTCGATCCAGAAGCGCAGCTTCACTTTGGGAAAAAAGCTCGCGAATTGCGATTTGGGCTGGTAGCCGGGCCGGGGCGTGGCATCGATCCGGTAGACCCCACGGCCGCCCATCTGTTGTTCGCCCGCTAGGGTGAAGTCGAAAGCATCCAGCAACTCTCGCACCGGTTCACGCTGCCGGTCGATCCGGCGCTGCCACCGGGCCAGGCGCTGCGCACGCTCGTCGGCGGTCTCCTTGCGCCGCTCCTCGTTGCTTAGACGCAGCTTCTCCTCTTCGGCCCTCTGCTCCTCGGCGGCGAGCGGCTGATCATTGCGCGCCACCAGGCGGCGGTAGGGCGAGCCGTCGAGCAGCGTGATGTCCCAGGTCTCGATTTTGCGTCCTTTGAGGTGACCGGAACGATCCAGCTCGCGCACCTCCTGCCTTTCGAGGAACGTGTAGTTGCGGGACAACTGGGAATTGCGCTCGTAGAGTGCGACCCCGCGGCCAATGATCTCGCGCGCGTCTTGCGCGGTGAGCCTTGAGTAAGCCCCAGCCAGCAAAAGAATCGACGAAGCCGCGCGGGCGAGCATCATAAGATGAGAGCCTGGAACCGCGATCCCGGCTTCACGATGGTTTGGTTGCGTTCCGGCCCGGTTGAGACGCAGCCGATTTCTACTCCCGTACGGTATTCGACGAACGCAAGGTATTCCTTGGCCTTGAGGGGTAGTTGATCGTACGTAGTCATGCCGAAGGTGGATTGCTTCCAGCCGGGGAGGCACTCGTAGACCGGCTCGACCCTCGCGATTTCCTTTACGGTGGGAGGCATCTCAGCGACTTCCTGCTTGCCGATGCGGTAGCCCACGCATACCGGAATGTTGTCGAACTCATCGAGCACATCCAGTTTGGTGATGACCAGGCTATCCAGACCGTTGATGGCCGCCGAATAGCGCAACAGCGGCACATCGAACCAGCCGCAGCGGCGGGGGCGGCCGGTCACGGCCCCGAATTCGTTGCCGCGTTTCCGGATCTGATCGCCTGCACCATCGAGCGACTCGGTGGGGAACGGACCGGCCCCGACGCGTGTCGTGTAAGCCTTGGAGACCCCGATGACGCCGGTGATGCGGGTCGGAGGAACTCCGGTACCGGTGCAGGCGCCGCCGGCGCTTGCGTTCGACGAGGTCACAAACGGGTAGGTGCCGTGATCGATATCGAGCATGGTGCCTTGGGCCCCTTCGAACAGCATCGTTTTCCCTTCGGCGATCGCCTGATTTAGCAGCAGAGCCGTGTCGCGCACCATCGGCCGGATGCGCTCGGCAAAGCGTTCGTATTCTTCACGGGTCCGGTCCAGCTCGAGCTCTTCGTAGATTCCGAGCGCTTTGGCGACGGTGACCTTTTCTTCCATCAGCAGAGCGTATTGGGCGCGGAAACTCTCGCGATCGAGCAGGTCGGCTATGCGAATGCCGCGCCGCGCGGTCTTATCCTCGTAACACGGGCCGATGCCGCGCGAAGTGGTCCCGATCGACACGCGCCCCGCCCGCCCTTCCGACATCTTCTCCATCATGCGGTGGGCGGGCAGCAGCACGTGCGCGCGGTTGCTGATGAACAGCGACTTCGACACCTGGACGCCGGCCGCCTCGAGCGCGTCGATTTCGGCCAGCAATGCCGCCGGATCGATCACCAGTCCATTGCCGATCACCACCTGCTTGTCGGGTCGCAGGATGCCGCCTGGAATCAGCTTGAGAATGAACTTCCGCTCCCCGATGAAGACGGTGTGACCGGCGTTGTGGCCACCTTGATAACGCACCACAAGGTCGAAGCGTTCGGAGAAGAGATCCACCATCTTCCCCTTCCCTTCGTCCCCCCACTGGGATCCCAACACGATTACATTTCGCATTTTGGGCAGGCCGCTTTATTGTACCGTAGTCGCCCACTTCGGCCCGCCGGCTTCAAGCACAAGACACCGTGGTACGCTGGACGTTTAACGTCAACTATGCAGCTTTCGGAAGTCTACCTCGGCCTAGGCCCGGACGCCTTCGGGCAACTCGTCCGCGGCATCTCCATCGGCAAGCTGAAGACATACCAGATTTACGAAGGCTTCAAGGTACGGGCACATCTACACAAAATGAACACCGACGTGCTGCGCAAAG
>JAGWQP010000074.1 GCA_028876805.1 Acidobacteriota bacterium
AAGGTCCAGATCTCCTTGTCCAACGGGTCATGGCACCTGAGTGGACTTGCTCCACTGCTAGGCGGCCAGCCTGCGAATATAATTATAATACGGATTCGACTTGATAGATCGGTTGGCCGGCTTTGACCCATGATCCGACGTGTGCAAGGGTAAGCCTCTTATGTAAGCCGCTGAGAATCACCTGCCGCATTTTGTGTAATACAGCGGAATAGATCCGAATAAAGAAGCCTGCTCGCAAAACGCCGTCATCATGGGCGGGTGCCGCGGCCTCCGCTTCAGTGGGCGGCGTGCTCCCTCATTCAAGCGCCAAGGGTTCTTCGCTATCCAAATTCTTGCCTCACTAACAGGCAGCCGTGCAACCGTTCCACTCTGGCAGAATGGTAAAGATGTCGACGGCGCCGCTGCTAGAAGTTCGCGGACTCTCGATCGAATTGGATGCGAGGCCCGTGGTATCGGATGCGGCTTTCGCGATTCCGCCGAGCTCCATAGTAGGGCTGCGGGGTGATTCAGGGGCCGGGAAGACCACATTGGCGTGCGCGCTCCTGAGACTGCTGCCAGTGGTCCGGTATCGGTTACGCGGCTCAATCCGCCTGCGCGGGCGCGAATTGATGGATCTCACCGAGAGGCAACTTGAGCAGGTCCGCGGTGCGGACATGGCGATGGTGTTTCAGGATCCGCTGCAAGCGCTCAATCCGGTGATGCGGGTGCGCGACCAAGTGGGCGAGGCAATTCGTGCTCACGGAGGATCTCAGAAGCCGGAGCGGCTCTTGGAGATGGTCGAGTTACCGGTGTCCGCCCACATCCGTGAGGCGTATCCGCACCAACTAAGCGGCGGTGAAAGGCAACGGGTATGCCTGGCGCTGGCGTTGGCGGCGGGACCGGCCTTGGTGATCGCTGATGAACCGTTCACGGCGCTGGACGCTCCCAGGGTCGTGGAACTGGCGCAGCTGTTTCGATCGTTGAAGGAGAAATTGCAGACGTCGTTTCTAATGATTAGCCATAACCGGAATGTTCTGGCGAAGATCGCGGACCATGTGATGGTGATGCGTAACGGACGCCTCGATGATGGCTGAGCCGTTCCTAAGCGTGCGCGATCTCGGCAAGTACTTCGCCCCGCGGCGTTGGTGGCGAAAGGCTCGCTCGGGGCGCTGGGCCATTCGCGACGTCAGCTTCGAGCTCCAGCGCGAGCGAACGCTTGCGCTGGTTGGCGCCTCGGGAGCGGGCAAGTCAACCCTGGCGAGTTGTTTGGCCCTGTTTGAAACGCCCGACTCGGGTGATGTGCGTCTGGAGGGCCGGGCCTTGCGGCACACCGATGTCCAGCTCATCCCGCAGCAGCCGGCGGCGAGTTTCAATCCGCGCTTCACGGCAGGCGAGGCGCTGGCCGAGCCGCTGGTGATTCAGAGACGGGGCAGACGCCATACTCGCCGGGAAATCGTCGAGCGAGCCATGGAGCAGGTTGGTCTAAGCCCCGACGCCGTCTCCAAACCGGTAATGGAGTTCAGCGGCGGCGAGCACCAACGGCTGGCTATCGCGCGCGCGCTGATCCTCGAAGTCAAGCTGCTCATTCTGGACGAATCGCTATCCGCACTCGATGAATCGGCCCAGGACCAGGTCTTGGATCTGCTGAGCGATCTGCAGCGCGAGGTCGGCTTGACCTACGTCTTGATCTCACACGATCTAACATTGGCGGAGCGGATGGCCGACGAAATTGCCGTGATGGACGACGGGCGGCTGGTCGAGCATGCGCCCACAGCGGAGCTGCTGAGGGCGCCACGGCATCCGCGCACACAGGAGCTCGTGCAAGCCAACCTGGCTCTAAGCGAGGACGGGCCGCCGCTATGAAGTATTTGGGTTGGCGGTTGCTGCACGGCGTCGGTTTGCTCGCACTTCTTTCGTTGCTGTCCTTTATGCTTTCGCAGGTCGCCTCGGGGGACTTTTACTCACAGCTGCGCAACGATCCGCGCATCTCGCCGGAAACGGTAGCCGCGCTCCGGGCACAAGCCGGCATCGATCGGCCGTTTCCAATACGGTACGCGGCCTGGATTGTCGCAGTCTCACGGGGCGACTTCGGCTACTCATTGGCGTACCACAGGCCTGTAGCGCCTTTGCTCGAAGAGAGAATCGGGGCTACCCTCATTTTGACCGGAGCAGCCACTCTGACGACCTGGTTGATCGCGGTTCCGCTGGGTATCTGGAGTGCGGCCCGAAGAGGAAAGTGGGGGGATCGTGTATCTACCGTAGCGGTGTCGCTGGTATTGGCGGTTCCGGACCTCGTGCTAGCCATCGCTCTATTGGTTCTGTCCGTGCAGACCGGCTGGCTCCCGGCAGGCGGGAAAATATCGCGCGGGTATGCGCAAATGGGCTCCATCCAGCAGTTGCGCGATGTCGCCTGGCACATGGTGTTGCCCGTCACGGTGCTGGTGGCAGGCTCGACGCCGGTGCTAATTCGGCACACGAGGGCCAGCATCCTGGAAGTGATGGAAGCACCGTTCGCAATGAGCGCGCGGGCGCAGGGCATTCCACGCCGGAGGCTGCTCTACCGGCACCTGCTGCCGGCGGCCCTAAATCCGTTGATTTCGTTGTTGGGCCTTTCGCTTGGCAGTTTATTGAGCGCTTCGCTGCTAGTGGAAATCGTGACGGGCTGGCCGGGCCTGGGGCCGCTGTTTCTGGAAGCCGTCATGGCGCGCGATTTTGCGGTCGTGCTGGCCGTGGTGATGTTGTCAGCAGCGTTCCTTTTTATTGGAAATCTGGTGGCGGACCTGCTGTTGTATCGGTTCGATCCGCGGATCCGGACGGTAGACTGATGAACCGGCGCTGGCGGATTGGGCTGACATCGATCTTTATTGCGCTGGTCGTCGCCCCCTTGCTGCTTGCGGGATTCGTGGCGCCGTATCCCTATGCCGAGCAGCACCGTGAGTATCCGTACGCGCCGCCGGCGGCCGTGCGATTCGTGAAGGCACGGCCGTTCGTGGAGGTGGGCGGGCGTTGGTGCGAGGTGCGACTGCTTCCAGGGAACGGCCGACTGTTCGGCGTTGCTGCTCCCTGCGTCATTTTCCTTTCAGGCACCGACGGAAACGGGCGGGATGTCTTTTCACGTCTGCTGTACGGCGGCCGGATTTCGCTGATGACGGGGTTGCTGTCGGCATTCCTTTCGTTGGCATTGGGCCTGGCGGCGGGAGTGGTGGCCGGATACTTCGGGGGTTGGCCGGATTGGCTTCTAATGCGCGGTGGCGAACTGGTGATGGCACTGCCCTGGCTGTACCTGCTGCTGGCGACGCGCGCATTGCTGCCATTGCACATTTCGGCGGTGGAGGCGTTCGTTTGGCCTGCAGCGATCATCGGCGCTGTGGGGTGGGTTCGGCCGGCACGATTGATCCGCGGGGTCGTGCTGAGCGGCAAGGAGCGAGGATTCGTCCTGGCAGCGCGCGGCTTCGGGGCGGGCCATGCCTATCTGATCCGCCGGCATCTGCTGCCACTAACAGGATCTGTAGTGGTAACGCAGGCGACGGTTCTGATCCCGCTGTACATGCTGGCCGAGATGTCCCTCTCGTTTCTGGGGTTGGGAGTCGAGGAGCCGATGCCGAGTTGGGGGAACATGCTAACTGAGGCAAGCCATTATCACGCGCTGATTTTGCACCGCTGGCTGTTGGCGCCGGGAGTGGCCGCGATTCCGGTGTTGCTGGGATTTCTGCTGCTGGCAGATATCTTGTTGGACGGCCGCCACGATTGACTGCGTGCTAATACCGCCTGCCAATTTGAGATAATCGGCCGAGGAGATGACGGTGCTCTTCCTTCGCTACTTCGGAGCCGTTGTGCTGGTGGTACTGACCCCCGTTTCCGGCGCATCTGGCGACGCTCTTGTACTTTCGGGAGTCACTGGAGAACGCGGCGGCACGCTGGTGTTCGGACAGCGGAATGAACCCAAGACCTTCAACCCGGTGATCGCGGCCGACGCCGCTTCCCGGGAACTGATTCTGCGTGTCATGGCGGACTTGATCCACATCAATCGGGCGACCCAGTTGACTGAACCGGCGCTGGCGAAATCGTGGACAGTGTCGCACGATGGCTTGCATTACGTGCTCAGTTTGCGGCGAGGCGTGCGCTTCTCGGACGGACAGCCGTTCACTGCGGACGACGTGGTGTTCTCTTTTCAGGTGTACCTGGACGAAAAGGTGCGCTCGCCGCAGCGTGACCTCTTGTTGCTGGAAGGGAAGCCTATTTCGGTGCGCAAGCTCGATTCTTATAGGGTCGCAGTCGACTTGCCCAGGCCCTACGCGGTGGCGGAACGGTTGTTTGACGGTTTGGCGATTCTGCCGCGCCATATCCTCGAGCCGGTATATCGGGAAGGGAAGCTGGCGCAGGCCTGGAATCTTAGTTCACTGCCGACAGAGGTCGTCGGACTGGGGCCGTTCCGATTCAAACAGTTTCTTGCTGGACAGCGGGTAGTGCTGGAGCGCAACCCGTACTACTGGAAAGTCGATCAGGCGGGAATCCAGCTGCCGTACCTGTCCGAAGTCGATCTTGAATTCGCCGGAAGCGAAGACACACAGGTACTGCGCTTCCAGGATGGGCAATCCGACGTGATCAGCCGTATGAGTGCGCGTAATTTCGCGGCTTTAGAAAAAGATCGTGTACGGCGGGGTTATGCTCTGTCGGATGTCGGCCCCGGCCTGGAGTACAGCTTTTTGTTCTTCAATTTAAATGAGCTGCCGGAAGGCGCTTCTCCAGAGGTCGTGGCGAGGCAGCGCTTGTTCAGACGCGCGAGCTTCCGACGTGCCGTCTCCGTGGCGATTGATCGCGAAGCATTGGTCCGGCTCGTGTACTTGGGCCGCGCGGCGGCGTTGTCGACACCGGTACCCTTGGGCGACAAAGCATGGGTAAATGCCAAGTTGCCGCATATCGTTCGCTCCCTCCCGCAAGCGCACCAAGCGCTCGCCGCCGCTGGATTCTCGCGGGCGCCCGATGGAGCGCTGCTGGATCCCGAAGGCAAGCCGGTGGAATTCTCCATCATTACCAGCGCTGGGAATACTGAACGCCTGCAGATGGCTACCCTCATCCAGGACGACTTGAAGCAACTGGGAATGAACGTCCACGTTGTGCCGTTGGAGTTCGGAAGTCTGGTTAACCGGGTCTTCCAGACCCATGATTATGAAGCCTGCCTGATGAGCCTGATCGACAGCGACGCCGACCCGAACCCGGACATGGCCGTATGGCTATCGAGTGCCGGCAACCATCTGTGGCATCCCGAGCAGAAGACGCCGGCGACACCTTGGGAAGGGGACATCGATCGTCTCATGCGGGAACAGATGGTCACACGCAACCGCAACGAGCGCAAGCGGATTTTCGACCGTGTCCAGGAAATCTTGATGGAAAACCTACCGCTGATTCCGCTACTGAGCCCGGACATTCTGGTAGGCGCGAAAAACGGTCTGGGGAACTTCCGGCCTGCTATGATGGACCACTATGTGCTCTGGAACATAGAGGAGCTCTACTGGCGCGCCGAGGCGCGTTGATGAAGCATCAGGTCGTCTTCGGAATCTGGACTGCCCGCGAGCTCCGTGGTGAGGGCGGTGTTGCAATACACCAATTGTGGTTCTCGCCCTATCCAGCGCACCTGGCCCGCGCGGTTGCTGGGGGCAGCGGGTGATTAGCATTGACCCCTACTTCGCCGAAGGATAGGTTGTTGGCACTCAAACGGGCTCCGGAATCCGCGGGGGCACTTCGGAGAAATGGCTGTGCGTGGCCAAAAGCGGACCTGCCCCGAATTCAACGGCTTGCGCACATAGCGCCGGGCGAGTCTCGGCTGCGTTACGGTGTGCTACAACGGTTG
>JAGWQP010000075.1 GCA_028876805.1 Acidobacteriota bacterium
ACGATCTCCTGGGCTTCGCTTACGATGGCGTCCAGGTGGGCCTGGTCCCTGAAGCTCTCCGCGTAGATCTTGTAGATATCCTCCGTACCGGACGGCCGAGCTGCAAACCAGCCGGTCGCGGCCACGACTTTCAAGCCACCGATCGGAGCGCCGTTACCCGGAGCGCGGGTTAGCTTGGCGATGATCCGCTCGCCGGCCAGGTTCGATTCCCTGACGGCATTGGGCGACAGTCTCTCCAACCGCGATCTCTCGTCGGGCGTCGCCGGCGCATCTATGCGCGTATAGAACGGCGTGCCGAACTCCGCAGCCATTTCGCGGTAGTGTTGGCCCGGGTCTTTTCCGGTAACGGCGGTGATTTCGGCGGCAAGCAGGTCCATAATGGGGCCGTCCTTATCCGTGGTCCAAACCGTGCCGTCGAACCGTAGGAAGCTTGCACCGGCGCTCTCCTCGCCGCCGAAACAGTACGAACCATCGAAGAGGCCGGGCGCAAACCACTTGAATCCCACCGGCACTTCGCACAGCCGCCGTCCGAGCTTT
Organism: Acidobacteriota bacterium; assembly: GCA_028876805.1. GTDB lineage: Bacteria > Acidobacteriota > Terriglobia > Bryobacterales > Bryobacteraceae > PSRJ01. The sequence goes on from JAGWQP010000075.1 coordinate 538, forward strand.
TCCACCACCTTGTCGATCATGCTGCTGCTCACCAGTGTCTTGCCAACTGCCGCATTCGCCATCCATCTGGGACGGTGCGTGAGCAGGTACCGGATGGCCACAGCTAGGAAATGATTGGGGTTCAACAGCCCCACCGAGGGCGTCACAATTCCGTGCCGGTCAGAGTCCGGATCGTTAGCAAAAGCCACTTGATATTGGTCTTTGAGGCCGACTAGACGCGCCATCGCGTACGGGCTGGAGCAGTCCATGCGGATTTCGCCATCATGATCGACCGTCATGAAAGAAAAGGTCGGATCGATTTTCGGGTTTACGACGGTGATGTCCAATCCATAGACGGAGTTGATCGGCTCCCAATAGGGTCTGGCGGCTCCGCCGAGCGGATCCACGCCCAACTTGAGGCCGGCCGTTCGGATAGCCGGAATGTCAACGACATTTCGCAGATCCTCGACATATGGCATGACGAAGTCCACCTGATGCGTGCGCAATGCGTTCATAGCCGCGGACAGCGCAACTCGCTTCACGCCGGAATTGCGCTTCCTGAGCAACTCGTTCGCACGATTCTCGACCCACTCTGTCACATCGGTATCAGCCGGCCCTCCGTTGGGCGGGTTGTACTTGAAGCCGCCGTCCTCCGGCGGATTGTGTGAGGGAGTGACGACGATGCCATCCGCGAGATGCGCCTTGCGATCGCGGTTAAATACGAGGATGGCGCGCGAGATCACCGGTGTCGGAGTCACCGCGTCGTTTTGCTGGATCACGGTCTCTACATCGTTAGCCGCCAGGACTTCGAGCGCGGTGCGCTGCGCCGGACCGGACAGCGCATGGGTGTCCTTGCCCATGTATAGCGGGCCGTCTGTTCCCTGGCTGCGGCGGTAGTCACAGATCGCCTGTGTGATCGCCAGAATGTGGGCTTCGGTAAAAGAGCCCCGCAGCGGCGATCCCCGGTGGCCGCTGGTACCGAACCTGACCATCTGGCTGGGTTCGTCCAGGTTCGGGCGACGTTCGTAGTACTGACGTTCGAGATCCGCAACGTCCACCAGCATCTCTTTTGGAGCGGGCTTGCCCGCGAGTGGAGAAATAGCGACGGGCATTCTTACTGCACCGGGCATGGTGATATCCCCCAAATATCTGCAGCATATTCAGCAATGCTGCGGTCGCTCGAGGATTTTCCGGAACTGGACACGTTCAAGAGGGCCTTGGGTGCCCAGGCGTCCTGATTGGTATCGAGGTCGCCCAGCCGGTCTTGCGCCTGGAGATAGGATTTAAGGTCCGCCAAATTCATGGAATAGTCACCGCCTGTCAGGCAATGCTTCCCGCAACGGTTCGAACACGCCCGTCCATTGGGGCTGCAGTAATGGGAAAAGACCAGATCCGGCGCCGCGCGGGTCTCAGTTTCGTTGTCGTAATGCCACCGCGAGTTGTACCAACTGCGGGTGCCGGCCACCTGATCTCGGGTGAGACCGAACAGCAAGCCGTTCATTATAAACTTCATAAACTTTATGTTGCTGGTGCCACTCGTTTCGTAACCGGCGGTCGAGATCGGGTTGCAATCATCGCTTGCCCCAATCCGTCGCTCCGCCCAGTGAAGCGCAGTACTCGGGCAAAAACACAAGGCTTGAGCCGGCCGCGCATCGCCGGATCTCGGTTGATGGTGCTTGCGAGCTTGTATGCGGGAGCCGCCTTGCCGGCAAAATGAACCGGTCTCGAAGCATACTGGTCAAGCAGCGCGGAAATAACCGGGGACCCGCTACGCTCGGTGGCTCCGCCACCCTCTCGGTACCCATCCAAAAGTCCTTCCTTCAGTGGGATCCGTCTGTGCCCTGCCATCAACCCGGGGGCAGTCCCCCGCTCACCCGTCGGGGTGTTCAGCGGCTAAAAAACAAACGGGGTGAGACGCTTCGGTCAATCATGCTGACCATGGAGCCGGCCTTGGAGGAGCGGCGAACAGGGTTTGCCGCTTCCCAAAGAAGCGATGAGCCCTCCTTGAGAGAGAGTTATTATTTTTGGCTCTCCACAGCAAGGCGTGGAGGCTTGTTGACTCCAGTTCCCGTGCTCGGTAACGCATCTGCCGGCATTGACCGGCGGGCGAGGGAAGCCCAGGAATTGGACTGTGGAACGGATTCCGCACACTTACAGCTTAAACAGTTCCCGCAGCCGCCGCGTCTGTACCCGACTTACCGGAATCTCGGTGTGCTTCTTGTCGTCCATGCGAAGCTGGTAGCTCGACTTAAACCACGGTACCACTTCCTTGATCCGGTTGATATTCACCAGGTACGAGCGGTGAACCCGCCAAAACATCTCGCGATCGAGGCTGGATTGTAGGTCCTCGATGGTCCGGTAGTTCGACTGACCCTCCATATTGGTCGCCACCAGGGTGATCAGGCCGCTGTCGATGGTGGCGTAGATCAAGTCGGCGGCATCGACGATGAAGTTCCGGTTGCTGGCGCGGATTAGCAGTTTACTTCTTGGGGCCGCCGCCGGCTTCGGGAGGCTGCCAGTGGTTGCCGAAGAATCCGGCGCCTTCTTCTCCTGAATCATGCGGCGGGCGCGTTCGATGGTTTCGGCCAGCCGGACCTTATCGACCGGCTTCAGAAGATAGTCAAGCGCTTCCAGCCGGAACGCCTCGACGGCGTACTGGTCATAGGCTGTTACGAAGGTGAAGAAGGGTAGCTCCACGCCCTTTTCGCGCAAGCGGCGGACAACGCCCATCCCGTCCAGCCCGGGCATGTGGACATCCAGGAACGCGAGGTCCGGCTCCAGTTTCTGAATCAGTTCGGCGGCTTCCAGCCCGTTCGAGCCAGTCGCCACCACCTCGACCTCCGGAAAATCCATGAGCAGGTAGGAGAGCTCATCGCACGCCAACTGCTCGTCGTCAACGACAATCGCGGTCAGCGCGCCAGTCGCGCGATCTCTCATCGAGCTGGTATTATAGCATTATCTTGAACACGGAGAATCGCTAAGTTGCAGCAGACAGAGAAGATCCGGATCGAGCCCGCCGATGGCAAGTTGGGTGTCCTGGTGCCCGGCATGGGTGCCGTCACCACCACCTTCATCGCCGGCCTGGAGGCGATCAAACGCGGATTGGGCAAGCCGATCGGCTCGCTGACCCAGCTAGGCACCATCCGGCTAGGAAAACGAACCGAAGGCCGTAGCCCGGCCATCCAGGATTTCGTTCCCCTGGCCCGGATGGAAGACCTCGTGGTGGGCGCCTGGGACATCTTTCCGGACAACGCCTACGAGAGCGCGGTCAAGGCTGGAGTGCTGGAAATACCGCTGCTCGAGCAGCTGAAGGTCCCGCTCTCGGCCATGAAGCCGATGCCGGCGGTCTTCGACCAGGAGTATGTCAAGCGACTAAACGGCCCGAACATGAAGCCCAAGGGCTCCAAGATGGACCACGCCGAGATGGTTATGGACGACATCCGCAGGTTCAAGCAAACCACCGGCGTGTCGCGCATGATCATGATCTGGTGCGCCTCCACCGAGGTCTTCCGCCAGCCGGCGGCCGTTCATGCCACGCTTAAGGACTTTGAATGCGGGCTGCAAAAAAGCGACCCGGAGATTTCACCCAGCCAGATTTACGCCTATGCCGCTTTGAAATCGGGAGTGCCGTACGCCAACGGCGCCCCGCACATGACCACGGATATGCCGGCATTGCTCGAACTGGCCCGTAGCCAGAACCTCCCGGTAGCGGGCAAGGACTTCAAAAGCGGTCAGACCTTCATGAAAACGTTGGTCGCTCCAGGCTTGAAGTCGCGCCTACTGGGATTGAGCGGCTGGTTTTCCACCAACATTCTCGGCAACCGGGATGGCGAAGTGCTGGACGATCCGGGCTCGTTTCGGTCCAAGGAAGTCAGCAAATCGTCGGCTCTCGAATACATCCTGCAAGGCAACCTCTACCCCGACTTATATCGCGATTTCTATCACAAAGTTCGCATTGAGTACTACCCCCCACGTGGCGACGCCAAGGAGGGTTGGGACAACATCGATATTTTCGGGTGGCTCGGGTACCCGATGCAGATTAAGATCAATTTCCTGTGCCGTGATTCCATCTTGGCGGCGCCGCTGGTTTTGGACATCGTTCTGTTCATGGACCTGGCGCAACGCGCCGGAATGCGAGGCATTCAGGAGTGGCTGTCATTCTACTTCAAGGCGCCGATGCATGCGCCGGAGCTTTATCCCGAGCACGACATCTTCATCCAGCTCATGAAGCTCAAGAACACTTTACGCTGGATGCGAGGGGAAACCCTCATTACGCATTTGGGCCTGGAATATTACGACTAATCGCGGTACCTTTTGAAAGATGCCCGAGCGGGCGGAGGGAAGCCTTTCGCTTCGGCGGCGCGTCTAAGACTCTAGGAGAAGTATGAGAGTGTTGGTCATTGGGGGAACCTTGTTCATCGGGCGGCCCCTGGTGGAAGAACTGATAAAGGCCGGCCACGATGTGGCGATCCTGCATCGTAAGGCGAAGCACGACTTCGGCCGGCGCGTGGACAACCTGACGGCTGACCGGAATGACGCCGAAGCGGTCAGCCAAGCCTTGTCCGGCCGCCGCTTCGATGCCGTATACGATAACGTCTACGACTGGGAGCGCGGCACCACCGCCGCCCAGGTCGAAGCCACCGTGCGAGCCTTGAGCGGTGACTGGCTCTCTCGTTATATCTTCATGTCCAGCGTAGCGGCTTACGGCGACGGATTGAATCACAAGGAAAGTGACCCGCTGGCGCCGGACTACCACGCTAGCCCGTACGTGCGCCATAAAGCCGGGACCGAACGGCTACTGTTCCGGATGCACTCGCAGAGCGGACTGCCTGTGGTCACGTTTCGCCCCCCCTTCATCTACGGCGGCGGGAACCCTTACTACCGCGAGCAGTTTTTTTGGGATCGCTTGCGCGCCAGCCGCCCGGTGATAATCCCCGGCGATGGCCACCGGCTCATGCAATTCGTTTACGTGAACGACCTGGTGCAGGCCCTGGTGCGGGCTCTGGACGAACCCCGGGCGGTGGGCGAAGCGTTCAATATTGGCGACTCGAAGCCGGTTACGCAGGCGGAGCTGGTGGAGAAGCTCGCCAAGGCCACGGGCGTGGATCCGACCCTGGTTCGCGTGCCCCGTGACATCATCTCCCAGGCCGGGGGAAACGCCATGGAAGAGCCCTACTATTTCGGGGAATATTTCGATGTTCCTCCCATCACCGAAAACATGGGCAAAGTAACGCGTGTGCTCAAGGTCAAGATGACACCGTTTGAAACCGGCCTGAAGGAAACCTATCGCTGGTACACGCGCAACCACAAGCCGCGGACCGCTGGTTTCGACTTTGACGACCGCGTGTTGGCTCTGGCCAAGGCGGGCTCGCCAGCAAGCGTCTGAAGTCGCGCCGCATGCATCAAGACGCAAAATCTAGTTCCCGTCGCCGAAATCGGCCTAGGTCAAAGACCACCACCACTGCCACGTTGTAAAATCGACTTTGGTAGCCCGCCCAGGACGCGGGAAGGTACTGGTTGACCACTCATCTATGGCTCTTCGGAAATCGTCTGACCCGCGGCCTCAGATTGCCCAAGTGACGCCTCCCGCTGCCATCGCCGGAGGCGAACTGCAGATCCGGGGCAAAGGCTTCGTCAAGTCCAACCGGCCGCGTGTGCGGATCGGCGACGTCACCGCTCCTATCATCATCGGCTCGGATTCCTTCATCATCGCGCGCGTGCCGGACGGTGCCACGGCCG
>JAGWQP010000076.1 GCA_028876805.1 Acidobacteriota bacterium
CCGCAAGCAAAAACAGTCCAGATTCGGTTTGAGAACGGGAGGTCGTCGACGCTCGTTTGGATGCCGTCGAAATGCTCTTTTTCGAAGGCGAAGGTTGACATCTGCCGGGGATCTGTATAAATTGAGTATGGGCGAACAAAAGGCGAACATATGGGGGCGGCGGCTCTCCAAAAACAGTTCGAAACCGTGCTTTGCTTGCGGGTCCGGCCGGCGCCGGAAAGGGTACGTACCGGCATTCCGGAGCTGGACGCCGGGACGGCCTTGGGAGCGGGGGGGTTGCCGCGCGGGTGCCTGACGGAAATCTTCGGATCGGCTTCTTCCGGGCGCACTAGCCTGTTGGTGTCCGCGCTCGCCGCGGCCACCGCGCGCGAGGAGGTGTGCGCCCTAGTGGATGCCGAAGATATGTTTGATCCGGTGTCGGCCGCAGCCGCGGGAGTGAGTCTGGAGCGGCTGCTATGGGTCCGCTGCGGCCATCACGCGGAGCACGCGCTGAAAGCCGCCGACCTGCTGGTCCACGGCGGCGGCTTCGGCTTGGTGGCCCTGGATCTGGGAGATACCCCGCTAGAAACAGCGCGCCGCATCTCGCTCGCTTCCTGGTTTCGGCTGCGGCGGGCGGTCGAGAATACTCCCACTGTGCTGGTGGCGGTGGCGCGGCAATCCAATGCCAAGACCTGCGCCTCGCTCGTGCTGGAATGCGCGTGCGATCGGGTGACCTGGTCGGGCGGAACTCCGTTGCTGCGCGGGATGCGCGTGCGCGTGGCGCGGCGCAAGCCGGTTCGCGAAATCACGGCTTGCTTCCACGCTGCTGCCTTAGAGTAGCCATGTTCGCATCCCTTCACGGCAGCGGGAATTTGCGGGCGCTGGCGTTCGAGTTTTCACCGGTGGTAGAGCAAACCGCGCCCGACACCGTGACGTTGGACGCTTCCGGTTTGGAGCATCTGTTCGGGCAAGAGATTGCCGTTGCCGTCATGCGCCGCGCCGGGCAGTCGGACATCAAAGCAAGCCTCGCGCTGGCGGCCAATCCCGACGCAGCCATTTACGCGGCGCGCGGATTCGCCGGCGTCAGTGTTGTTCCCCAGGGCGACGAAGCCAAGTTCCTGGCGCCGCTGCCCGTGAAGCTGCTGGGGCCCTCGCCTGAATTGCAAGAGACGTTGGAGCGGTGGGGGATTCGCCGGTTTCATGACCTGGCCGCGCTGCCGCCGTTGGGCATCGCCGAACGGCTCGGGCCGGAAGGCTTGCACCTGCGCCGACTGGCGCGCGGCGAGGTGGAGCGGAACCTGGTTGCACTCCCAGAGCCGCTAGATTTTGCCGATGAGCTCGATCTGGACTATCCGTTGGAACTGCTCGAACCGCTGGCATTCATCCTGGCGCGGCTGCTCGGCGGATTGGCGACGCGGCTCGCCACGCGCGGCCTCGCCACCGACGAGCTCGGGCTCCGGCTCCAGCTAGAAAATGGCTTCGTGCACGAACGCACGTTGCGCCTGCCCGTGCCTTCGCTCGACCAGCGGGCGTTTCTGAAGCTGCTGCAACTCGACCTGGCGGCGCATCCACCCCCGGCGCCCGTCCTCGAGGTGCGCCTCCAAGCCCGCCCGGTGAAGCCGCGCGCGGCGCAGAGTGGATTGTTTGTTCCCCTGGCTCCCGAGCCGGTCAAGCTGGAGCTGACGCTGGCGCGCATCCAGGCAATGGTCGGGGAAGAGAGGGTCGGCTCTCCGGAACTGCTCGACACCCACCGGCCGGGAGCGTTCCATATGACCGCATTCGGACGCGGGACAGCGAAGACCGATCGTCGGCCCCACGACCGGGTACGCTTGTCCTTGCGCGTATTCCGGCCGCCACGCGCGGCCCGCGTCGCCATCGCTTCCGGACAGCCGAGCTTTGTCGCAGCCGAGGGCGTTCGCGGCCGCGTGCTCGAACTGGCCGGGCCGTGGCGTACCTCGGGCGACTGGTGGACGACCGATCCCTGGGAGCGCGACGAGTGGGACATCGCCTTGAGCGACGGCGCGCTGTACCGCATTTATTGCGCCCCGCCCGGCTGGTTCGTCGAGGGCAGCTATGACTGAGGGCTACGTCGAGCTCCACGCCCGCTCCGGCTTCAGTTTTCTCGAAGGTGCTTCCGTTCCCGAGGAGCTCGTCGGGGCCTGCGCCCAATTCGGCATGCCGGCGATGGCGCTGGTGGACCGCAACGGCGTCTATGGCGCCCCGCGATTTCATATGGCGGCGAAGAAGACCAGCCTCCGCGCGCACATCGGCTCGGAAATCACCTGTGTTCACGGCGTGTGCTATCCGCTGCTGGCTGAGACACGCGAGGGCTATCGCAACCTGTGCCGCCTCGTCACCCGCATGAAGTTGCGTGCTAAGAAAGGCGAAGGCGCAGCCACTCTGGAAGAACTGGCCGAGTTTTCCAAAGGGCTGATCTGTCTCACGCGCCAGCCGGATGAAAGGCTGCTCGGCATTTTCGGCAAATACAACGTCTACGCCGAGCTCCAGCGCCACTATCACCGCGAAGAAGAGGCGCGCAACCAGGCGATTGTGGAGAGCGCGCGCCGGCTGGGCATCCCGCTGGTGGCCACCAATGGTGTGGCCTACGCCACCCCGCCCGAGCGCGAGTTGCTCGACGTTTTCACCTCGGTTCGCAACCATGTGACGCTCTCGACCGCCGGGCGCCTCCTAGAGCGCAACTCCGAACGCCACGTGAAGACGCCCGCGGAAATGACGCGCCTATTCGCCGACCTGCCCGAAGCGACTGCGAACACGCTCGAAATCTCTTCGCGGCTCCAGTTCACCCTCGCCGACCTCGGCTACGAATTTCCGCGCTATCCCGTGCCGGAAGGCGAGACCATGATGAGCTTTTTGCGCCAGCGCGTCGACGAGGGCGCCCGCCGCCGTTATCAGCCGTATCATGACCGCGCCCGCGAGCAGATCGAGCACGAGTTGGCATTGATCGAAAAGCTGAAGTTGCCCGGCTATTTCCTGACCGTGTGGGACATCGTGCGCTTCTGTAAGGAGAACGGCATCCTGGCGCAAGGCCGCGGCTCGGCCGCCAACAGCGCCGTGTGTTACGCGCTCGAAATCACCGCGGTCGACCCTGTTGGCATGGAGCTGCTGTTTGAACGCTTCCTTTCTGAAGAGCGCGGCGAATGGCCCGATATCGATATCGACCTTCCCAGCGGCGAGAAGCGCGAGCGCGCCATTCAATATGTGTACGAGCGATTTGACAAGCTTGGGGCCGCCATGACTGCGAACGTGATCACCTATCGCGGCCGCTCCGCCGCGCGCGAAGTGGGCAAAGCGCTAGGCTTTGAAATCACCTCGATCGAGAAGCTGACCGGCCTGGTGCGCACCTGGGAGTGGCAGGACCCCAAAGACAACGCCGATCGCAGGTTCCGCGAGGCCGGCTTCGATCTCGACCACCCGCGCGTGCGTAAATTTTTTGAGCTGTACCAGATGGCCCAGGATCTGCCGCGCCATCTCGGCCAGCATTCCGGCGGCATGGTGATTTGTCAGGGACAGCTCGATTCCATCGTCCCGCTTGAGCCGGCCACCATGCCCGGCCGTGTGGTGGTGCAGTGGGACAAAGAAGATTGCGCCGACATGGGCATCATCAAAGTCGATCTGCTCGGCCTCGGCATGATGGCGGTGATCGAAGAATGCCTGGACTTGATTCCCAAAATCTATGGCGAGAGGGTTGATCTGGCACAGCTGCCGCAGGAAGCCCCCGCCGTTTTTCAAGCGTTGCAAAAGGCCGACACCATCGGCATGTTCCAGGTGGAAAGCCGCGCGCAGATGTCGTCGCTGCCGCGCATGAAGCCGCAGAAATTTTACGACATCGTGGTGCAAGTAGCCATCATCCGCCCCGGTCCGATCGTGGGCAAAATGGTGCACCCTTATTTGAACCGCCGCCAGGGCAGGGAAGCGCCGGATTGTTTGCACCCCTCGCTCGAGCAGGTGCTGAAGCGGACGCTGGGCGTGCCGCTGTTCCAGGAGCAGTTGCTGCGCATGGCTATGATCGCAGCTGGATTTACCGGGGGCGAAGCCGAAGACCTGCGACGCGCCATGGGGTTCAAGCGCTCCGAAAAACGCATGGCCAGTATCGAAGTGAAGCTGCGCGACGGCATGACACGCAACGGCATCACCGGCAAAGCGCAGGAGGATATCGTCCGCTCCATCACCTCGTTTGCCTTATATGGCTTCCCCGAATCGCACGCGGCCAGCTTCGCACTGCTGGCTTATGCCAGCGCCTACCTGAAGTGTCACTACCTGGCGGCTTTCACCTGCGCCATGCTGAACAACCAGCCGATGGGCTTCTATCCGCCGGCGATTCTGATCAAAGACGCGCAACGCCACGGCCTGCGGGTCCTGCCTGTGGATGTGTCCTGTTCCGATTGGCCATGCACCGTGGAGTGGGACAAGGCTCTGCGATGTCCCAAGCCAGGCGGAGCCTTGCCCTACCTCCGCCTGGGGTTGAGGTATGCCCGTGGACTTCGCGAACAATCCGCTCGCGCCCTGTTGAAGGCCCGTGCTCGACGCCCCTTCACCAGCGTGGACGATCTGGCCTTGCGCGTCCCCGAGTTGCGCAAAGACGAAATCAACCGCCTCGCCGAGATCGGCGCGCTCAACACCCTGGACAAGCTCCACCGGCGGGATGCCCTGTGGCAGGCTCAGCGCGCGATTCGGCCGGTTGGTCCGCTGCTCGGATCGCTCGAAGAAAAAGACGCGCCTTCGCCGCTGGCCCCCATGAATGCGGAGGAGCGCTTGTGGGCCGATTACCAGGGCACCGGTCTGACCATCGGCCGTCATCCCATGGCCTGGCGGCGCGCCGAAATGAACGCGCGCCGTGTCACGCGCGCCATCGACTTGGCCTGTGTCCCGGACGGCCGCCTAGTGCGGATTGCGGGCTCCGTGATCGTCCGACAGCGCCCCGGCACGGCCAAGGGTTTCGTTTTCCTCAGCATAGAAGACGAGACCGGCATTATGAACGCCATTGTGACCCCTCCGATGTTCGACCGCTACAAGTTCGCGGTGCTGGGCGAGCCCTTCCTGCTGATTGAAGGTATCCTGCAAAATCTCGACGGCGTGATTTCCGTCAAAGCCGGCCACATCGAGGCTCTCCCACAAGGCGCGGCGGCGGAGTCCCACGATTTCCATTGACCGTTTCTCCCTTGGATCATCGATCCCTCAAAACCCGAACTCGGTGAAACATATATAAGTAACTCATTGCCGCTCATCATGCCGGTCCCTTCGACCCATGCTCGTGGTCGAGGCTCAGGTGCGAAAAACTTGACGATCGCAACCGCCGATCCTGCCACCACCGCATGGGATTCGGCACGATCGACGCTTCGCACTCAAGAGGCGCTCACTGAGGACCATTCAGCTCTTTTAGTATGCGCACGGCCACTTCTTTTCCGCGCTTGCCAATTTCCCCGCTCGGGCCCACGCACGACGGACATCCCGCCTCGCAGCCGCAGCCGGCCAGCAATTCGGCCGTTTGCCGCAAGAGCTCGGGAGCCATCCGGTAAAGCGGGGCACTTTGTCCGATTCCGCCGGGGTACGTGTCGTAGAGGTACAAGTTGGGCTCGAAAGTGGTGGTCGCTTCCGCGCTGAGCGCCGTCCCCAGGTCGCATGGGTCGCACATCAGCAGCAGCGATGCGACTGTGCGCAACGCGGTTCCCAGGCCGGCAATCGCGCTCTGCTTCTCAGAGGATGAGTATTCTTTAAACCGCGTCAGAAACGCGGCCGGAAAGTGCAGCCAGAACGCCGTTGTGTGCATCTCCTGCTCGGGCATCGAAAGCTTCCCGGCCCCCACGTTCTCATTGGTGTAGAACTTGATTTTCTTGAAGCCCACGATCTGGCGGTTCACGCGCACATCGCCATAGACGCGGCGCGCCCCGCCCAGCACTTCGCCTTCGGCCTCCTCGAGCGCCTCGACCCGCGTGTAGTCGATGGCGTCGGTGTAATAATCGCAGTCCACGCGCTGGACGTAGGCCTTGCGCTCCTGGTAGTCGAAGCGCTCGACGTGATACTGGCGCGCCTCGTGCAGATAAATCGCTTTCTCGTGCAAGGTGGTGAGCGCCGCCGGAAAAGAGACCTCGGCGATCACCTTCGGCTCGCCGGTGATGTCGATGACTACGAAATTATCGCTGGTGATGGCGCGGAGGCTGGTGGCATCGGCGGGGTAGCTGTCCGATGTCCAGTGCCACGCGCCGGCCGAGTGATGCAAGAATCCGCGCTCCTCGAGAAACTGGCACAAAGCGGCGGTATCATGCGGCCCGAATTTCTCGCCGTCGCGGAGGGGTAGCTCGAAGGCGGCGCATTTCAAGTGCGCCAGGAGGATTTCCAGATTCTCTGGGTTGATGTAGGCGTGCTCGGGTGAGCGGCCAAAAAAGTAGTCCGGATGCTCGACGACATACTGGTCGAGCGGCGCGCTCGAGGCCACCAGCACGGCCGCCGAAGCGCCTTGCCGCCGTCCGGCACGGCCGGCCCGCTGCCAGGTGGACGCAATCGTGCCCGGGTAGCCGGCCATCACCACCGCATCGAGCGACCCGATGTCGATCCCCAGCTCGAGCGCATTGGTGGCCGCGATGGCCCGGATCTCGCCTTCCCGAAGCCCGCGCTCGATCTCCCGGCGTTCGCGCGGCAGGTAACCGCCACGATACCCGCGCACGCTTTCACTCGGCGTTGGCCCGCCGTCAAAAGCGTCCTTGAGGTAGGTCACCAACACCTCGGTCGCCAGGCGACTATTGGCGAACACCAGAGTCTGTAGATCGCGCTCAATGAATTCCAGGGCCACACGCCGCGTCTCCTGAATGTAGCTGCGACGAATTCCCAGCTGCCGGTCGACCACTGGCGGATTGTAGAAAATCAAGAACTTCTCTCCCCGCGGCGCGCCGCTTCGGTCGATCAGCTCGAAGGGCACCCCGGTCAGACGTTCGGCCAACTCCCGCGGGTTCGCGATGGTGGCCGAACAGCATATGAACTGCGGAGCGGAATTGTAGAATACACAGATCCGCTTCAGCCGTCGCAGCAGGTTGGCCAAATGGCTGCCGTACACGCCCCGGTAATAGTGCAGCTCGTCGATCACCACGTAGCGGAGATTCTCAAAGTACCGGGCCCAGCGCGTGTGGTGCGGCAGGATCCCGCTGTGCAACATGTCTGGATTGGTCAGAACCACATTGGCGCGCTGCCGGATGGCCTTGCGCGCATCTTGCGGGGTATCGCCATCGTAGGTAAAGGCGCGGGTTTGCGAACCCATCTCTTCCACGGTCGCGCGAAACTCATGGTACTGATCTTCGGCCAGCGCCTTGGTCGGAAACAGGTACATCGCACAAGCATCGGGATCCTGGACCAGCGAATTGAGCACCGGCAGATTGTAACCGAGCGTTTTGCCACTGGCGGTGGGTGTAACCAGCACAATATGGCTGCCCTGCTGCGCGAGGGCGAATGCCTCCGCCTGGTGGGAGAAAAGGCGTACGATGCCCCGCCGGGCCAATGCCCTTTGAATGCGACCATCCACGCCCGGCGGGATCTCGGCAAACGTTCCTTCGGTAGCCGGCTCGTGATGAATCGCGCGGATCGGCGATCCAGCCTCCCCGTGCTCGGTTTGGAACCGGGCAATGACCGCCTCTACGGCAGGTTTGCGGGCGCAATCGAGAGCAAGGGAGGATTCCGCCAGCTCGGCAAACGGATTCATGTCGTGCCCCTTTCGCCTTTTCTTTGCTAATACCCTATAACAAAAGTACTGGCGAAACAAGGTCCCACGCCGGCCGCTTTAGAAACGGCTCAACGTTCGCGCACGAATTCGTAGCGTTCGAGCGTCGCTGCAATCTGGTAAGCGGGCGGCTGCTCTTCGATGGCTTCCTTCAGCAACGCCGCCCGCAACACCTTGCCGACACAGCGCAAGTTCACCGCCTGCGGCCCATCGTGGTTCAGGGTGATGACGTATTCGATGGGGGTACCGAGGTCCGGCTCTCTCTCCGAGGTGAACAAAACCCCGCTGGAACTAATGTTCTGGGTGAAACCGGGAATGGTCATGCGTTCCGCACCAGCCCGCGTGAGGGCGAGAGGAAGGTGCAATTTGAACCGACGTGTGCGTCGCTGTTCCATTTAAAATTGATTTCATCCTACGTATACTCCCGGCGGAGGTCAATAGATCCGGGGAAAAGGGCGGCAGACAGCCGTACTGGTATTGAAGTTTTAGTCGTACGGAACGTCCGGCTTTGGGGCCGCCCGCCCGGCGCCACCCATATATACCGAAGGGGACTAGCCGAGCAAGCCGCTGCCGCGGATTACAATTACGAGCGTATACAGGGCTAGCGATTCAATAAGGACCAAACCCAGAATCAACATGGTGCGGATGGCACCGATGGCGCCTGGATTGCGAGCCATGGCCTCGGTTGCGCCAGCCACCGCCCTGCCCTGCCCCAATCCGCACAATCCGGAAGCGATCGCCATCGCGATGCCCGCGCCGATTCCCGCCCACGCCTTGGACTGGGCCGCGACATTGGCGTCCTGGGCGAACAACATCGGGCTGGCAACCAGCCCCAGCACCGCTAACAACATCATCTTCTTAGTCATCCTACTCTCCTTGTTAAGAATCGCCTCCAGGAGGTGGTCCTCGCCGCCTTGGGAGATCGGCGAGCTCACGCTGAAGAGGCTTGTGATAAGGCCGCGACCTAATGTTCGTGCGCCATGGCTCCGGCGACGTAGATCATCGTGAGAAGCATAAAAATATAAGCCTGCATGAGAGCCACAAACAGGTGCAGCCCCATAAAGACCGCCGGAATCATGAAATAAGTGAGGCTGAGGAAAACCATCGTCACTTTCTCGCCTGCGTACATGTTAGCGAACAGACGAATGGTGAGCGAAAGGGGACGAGCCAGATGGCTCACAATTTCGATCGGGACCATCAGCGGAGCGAGCCACCAGAAGGGCCCAACAAAATGGGCAGCATATTTAGCGCCGTTCGCCTTGATCCCCACCAGGTTGTAGTAGAGGAAGGTGGCAACAGCGCAACCAAGCGGCACCACTGGATTCATCGTGGGCGCTTCGAATCCTGGAATCAGGCCAATGAGATTGGAAAAAAGGATGAACAAAAAGATCGTACCAAAATAACCGAGATACTTGACGCCGCCGTTTCCCATCTGATCCTCGGTCTGTCCATGGACAAACTCGTAGATCAGCTCGAAGATGTGCTGCAGTTTGCCCGGTTGGTCGGCAGAAAGCCTTCCGCGCAACATCGCAAACAGCAGCACCAATATCGTCATGACCAAAACCTGCATGACGATGAAATCCGCCCAAGGACGCGCCTGGTGTGGCAAGCCGGCCATCGACAGGAACCAGTTGCCGGGCGTGGCCAAGTAGTCATTAAAGATCTTCGTCAGCCACAGCTCAGTCTCTTGCATAGATTAGTTCGATGAGGATTTCCACGATTACCGCGGCCGTCGAGAGCAGCAACCCTGCCAGGGCGGCACGCAAACTCACAACGGTATATTTCACTATAACATAGGCGGCCCCGCCGATGAGAAAGTACCGAAGCGCCGTTTTTACCGCCAGGCGGCGCGCCGGATGATGAGCTCCTAGTGCACCGACCACTTGCTTCAACCACCGAAAGCTGACCCAGGACGTCGCTCCACCCAGGGCAAAGCCGGCCGCCCCACTCCAGCCGCCCATGCCGAAGGCAGCCAGTGTCCCGGCAACTCCCAGCACCACGAGGATACGCGTAATGCGCCCGACCACGCGCTCGAAGAGGCCGTCGTCAAGGGCGTCCATTGCGCGAATCCCGGCCCAGTTGGCGGATAAGCTCTAAAAAGCCCGCGACGGTACCCAGGATAAGGAATATGATTTTGAGAAAACCGGTTCCAAAGGCTCGATCGAGCAGGTACCCAATGGCATAGCCGACAAAGGTACTCACGGGCAGCAGGAGTGCAACCCCAAAGTAACGGCCCATCTGCTCGGACCATGAATTTTTCGGTTCGGCCACCACCCCTAGTGTAGCCGCGCGCTGCTCCCCGAGACTACTACCTCATCTCCGTCATCATGCCCGGCAGGCTCCACTGGAAGTGCAGGTCTTTTTCGACCCAGCCGTACTCGGCGATCATGATCTTACCGATGTCATCAGCCTTTTTGCCGTCCCGAATCAGCCCCTTCACGCGGTTCTGGAGCTTTTCCACGTTGTTGCGGTAGAGTAACAGGCCGGCTTTGTTGGTCACCGCACCATGGCCTGGGATGACGGTATCGAAATCGAGATCGTTCAAGACTTCGTCAAGAGTCGTGGTCCAATCCGCCAGGCTGCCGCCCCCCGGGTAGTCGATGAGTGGCGTGGTGCCGGCCATCAGGTCGCCGGTGTGAATGGTCCGCAGGGCCGGAAAGTAGATCACGGCATCGCCGTTGGTGTGGCCGCGTCCGAAGAACCGCGCGCGCACTTCCTTGCCGCCCAGTACGACATCCTCCTCCTGCGTGAACGTGATGCGTGCCGGGGTGGGGATAATGCCCGCGTTCGATTGAATGTGGGCCAGGATGTTCTTGCGCGCATTGGCGGTCGAGATAATCTCCGCATTCGACGACAGCATCTTGGCATTGCCGCCGCTGTGATCCTCGTGATAGTGCGTGCTCAGAACGTACTTCACAGGCTTGCTGGTTACGCCCTTGATCCTCTCCATGATGGTGTCATGGTCGCGCTCAAATTTGTCGTCAACCAGGATCACGCCGTCATCGGTGATGTACACGGCCACATTGCCGCCGTCGCCCTCGATCTCGTAGAGATCGTCCTTGACTTTATTGAGATTCAGCTGGGGAGGCTGGCCTCCCCGGTTCTGGGTGTAAGCGATCCATCCGCCCACAAGAAAGACCGCCGCGACCGAAGCGCGCAACAGAAGTGTCCGGTTCATGCGGGACACTATATCAAATTCGGTGGGGATTTCAACCTCAATTTGACACCTCAATTTGGCAGGGCGAAACATACGGGCTCCCCGGTTTCAGCGTAAAGCTGGCCGATGCGGGGATCTTTGGCCGCCTGAATGCCCCTGGCGAGCCTGGTTGTTCGGAATCCCTCTTTGTTTCGCGAGGGTCGCGACCGGCGCCTGGCGGATCGAAAATTGACCCGGTTGAACGGATTGAAGAACTTCGCCTGGGACTCGAATTTCAAGCGCTCGGCGCGGGAATCTCCTGAGACCATCCCGGCGCCGATCGTGATCTGGTCCGGGCCGCGAAAGGCCCCCCTGCCGGCTTCGCCATGGGTGCCCCCTCGAAAGCGTGAAGGCAGCCCCATTGAGCTAATCGACACAGATCGCACGCGTCCCGGAGCATGCGCCGGGCACCGTGCCGGTCCCGGCCGCCCACGGAAACACCGGGATCGTCCCCGGTGCCGGCTCCGGATGGGTCTTTTTCCCGCGTGGCGCGTCAGATCAACTGGCCCGTCCATCGGGAAAACGGCGTGCCGGTCTAAACTTTAGACCGAGAGTAAGGCTGTCAACTGCCAGCTTCCGAGCGAGGTGAGCGAAAGCCATCCTAGCGCCAGTCCCGAGCTTCGCGAGGCCCCGGACAAAAGTATCTCTAGCTTTTGGCAGGACTAAAGAATCGCTAGAGGCCCAGCGGCCGGCGACGCTTACAAGCTCTTGTCTTTCACGTGATCAAGCGAGGTGTCGGTGAACGAGCCCGAGCGAAAAGTCCGGAACTGGTCGACGTCCTTTAATACGAAGGTCGGCGTCTCGGTGGCGTGCTGCGCCTTGACGTGGTTGAAGTCAGCGTTTGTTACATCCTGGAGCATGAACGGTGGCCGGAAATCGTCCTTCAAGAAGTTGACCTCGACGTCGTTGAACTCGATTCCTTCGACGTGCCGGATGAAAAATCCGTAAGCGGGCATGATACCGAACCGCGTGGGCTCGGGGTACTCGGTCTCACCTTCTGGAGGGACAATCGCCGCCTGCTCTCGGGTTCCACCACCTGCATAGAGGATGCGGATATGGTTCAACTTCACGTCCTCGATCCGGTGGCCGGGGATGCCGGTGATCAAGGTGGAGTAGCGCGGATCGGCATTATTCACAACCACATCGCTAATGTTCACGCGCCGCAAGTGGCCGATCGGGGTGCCGTCGGGAGAGCGCAGGCGCCGGCCCAGGCGGACAAAGATCGGCGAATTGACGACATCGCGCATGGTGAGATTGGAGACGCTGATGTCTTCCAGCTCGCCTCCATCCACAGTTTCCAAGGCGAGCCCGCGGGAGTACTCGAACACGCAGTTGGAAATCGTGATGTTCTTGAAACCGCCGCTCGACTCCGTGCCGAGTTTGATGCGACCGGTTGGCCCGCCGCGATCTGGGGCACCCGCCGCATGCCGCTGAAAAGTCCCGTCGAGCAGGGTCCCCATGTCGTAGCCGCTCACCAGGCAGTTGGTGATGGTTACGTTGGTAGTGTCACGGACGGAGCCCAGCGCATAGGACGCCTTCAGGACAATCGCGTCGTCCCACGGCGAATTCACACTCACATTCGAGATACGCACGTTGTGGCTCGCGTCCACGTCGATGCCGTCACGGTTGGTGTCGATTTTAAGGTTGTCGATCGTCAGGTTGTCGACACCGGTCGCCAGGATCGCGAAGTGGCCGCACAGCAGCATCGAAATATCGCGGATGGTGACGTTGCGGCTCAGCTTGAGCGAAATGGCTTTGTTGCCGATGCGTTTGTCGGCCTCGCGGGTGAGCGCTTTGCCGTTGATCAACCCCTGGCCCAAAATCGCGACGTTTTCCACACGCTCGCCCCACAGGAGGCTGTTGCGCCAGTGACTGTGACCGTAATCCTGGTACTTTTCGATGGACGGATTGGGCTCGGCTGGGTCATAGGCCTCCGGATCGGCCGAGGCCTGGATCACCGCACCCGAGTCGAGATACAGCGTCACGTTGCTTTTTAGATGAATCGACCCTGAGACATAGGTGCCGGCCGGGAAGAACACCGTGCCCCCTCCCGCGGCATTTGCGGCGTCAATGGCGCGGTTGATGGCGGTGGTGTCCGCCGCTTTCGCCGAGCCCGTAGCGCCGTACGATTTGACGTCGTAGACCGGCGCACGGCCAGGTTGCGCTGCGCCAACAGGTGCGAGCGCCAGCGAACAGCGGACGATCAGCAGCACCGCTTTCATTGAACTCCTCCGGCGTCGGCGAGAAACAGCGGGCATAGGTGCCGCTCAAACAGGTTATAGGTGACATTTCGCGCGATCGGCTCCTCGCACTCTTCAAGCATTTTCAGGTACCGCGCGCCCATGGTGGCGGCAATCTTGTAGCCGACATGCAACAGCTGGCGCAAGTCCCGGTTGAAGGACGGATTGGATGGATCGTGCCGCAAGGCGGCCACGTATTGTTCGCTCGGCCAGCATTCCACTTCCAGCGGGAGAGGCAGGCAGTCGGGGTCAATGTCGATCACGGCAGCGTACGGCTCAGAGAGCGCGTCGAGGTGGAAGTAGGCCTCTCGGTAGATCTCTTTGGCCAAGCGGAGACCTTCGCCGCCGGCCTCGGCCAAGCCGATGAGTTCTTCGAGCCAGGTCGTGCCCGCGGTCTTTACGTGCACCCCGGCGCCGGTCTTTCCCAGGGCCCTGCGAATCGGCCCATAGATCGAGAATTTGTCGCTGCCGGAATGAACGCTGAGCTTCAGATTCTCCGGCAGCCGATATTGCTGCTTCGCGTGAGCGATGACCGCGAGATCGTCGCTGAACTCCCGCTCGAACCGGCCCACGTCGCCCACGTAATCCACTCCTTTGTTGAAGCGGCCGGTGAACTTCGGCGCGAGGGTCTGAAGGGGAATCCGCTCGTCGGCCAGGGCCGCCAGGATGATGAGCAGCTCGGCGGGGGTCTGCGGAGTGTCGGTTTCGTCCATCGAGACTTCCGTGATGAAGGGCCGGCCGTCGCGATGCTCTGCGATGTGACGATAAATCCGGCCGGCCTCTTCTGCGGCATAGAGGTACTTGGCCGCGATTTTGAGCAGCTCCTGGCGTGTTATGCGAAGCGGTTCTCCGATGCCGGGGACGCACAATGGCGCCACCAACTCCGGATGTTTCGCCGCGAAGGACTCAACCCGGCCGCTCTCGCGCCCGATGGCAGCGGCGACATCAACGGTAAAAAAGTCAGACGAGTCGAGGAAGCGATTCACCGAGTCCAGATTGATGTGATCGGCGTCCACGTGGTACGGATGCTTCCAGCCCAGTGCGCGGACGGCTTGTTCGGCGGCGACGCGGACGCTGGCAGGCTCGGAGCGGATTACATTATGCTCCCGATTCGACTTGTTCCAGACCGGGATCACCGTCACGCCTAGGGAGGCGGCCTTTCTACAGGCCTCAAGCTGCGCCTTGGCCTGATGGGCGAACCGGTCGCCGACCCCCAGCGAGAACTTTCCGAGTTCGAGCGGCGACGATTCCACCCTGTTTCGGACTATATCGCCACGCGCGCCCGTCCAATCCTCCAAAGTTCAGAAGAGATCCTTTAACATAACTAAAAGATTCAGGGGGGAGGGCACGATGGATATCCGGCAAATCGAGGTGTTTCTCAGTGTCATGCAGTATTCAAGCGTCACGAGGGCCGCCGAGAAGCTGTACCTCTCGCCCGGCGCCGTCAGTCTGCAGCTGCACAACCTGGCGGCGGAGCTGCACACGGAGCTGTTCGTCCGCTCCGGGCGGCACATCATCCCGACCGAGCAGGCGGTTCGGTTGGCGGGTCAGGCGCGGGAGCTGCTCGCCAAGATGCGGGAGATTCAACAGGATTTCGCCAACCTTGCTGACGAGGACGCGCGGCCCTTTCATTTCGCCACGGGCGCCACCACGCTGATCCATCGTTTAGGACCGCCGCTACGGATGCTACGGAGACGATTTCCGAAGGCGGATATTCATGTGACGGTGGCGGCGACCGAGCAGATGGTGGCGGGATTGCTCGACCGCCGCTATGATCTGGCGCTGATCTCGCTCCCCTGGCCTCAGCAGGACCTCACGCTATTGCCGCTGTTCGAGGAAGAACTGCTGGTCGTCCGCCCTTCAAAACCCACGGCGGCCAGCGCCATTCTCGCGGTCCGCCCGCACGAACTGGCCGGAGCTTCGTTCCTGCTCTACCCTCGGACCAGCAACATGCGTTTGATGATCGACCGCTTTTTCCAGGAGCTCGAAATCCAGCCGCAAGTCATCATGGAAGCCGACGACACCGAAGCGATCAAGCGGTTGGTGGAAGCGGGATTCGGGTATTCGATTCTGCCGCAGTTTGCCTTGCGCGGGCATGGCCATCGCTTTCAGACCTTGCGCGTATCGGGACACCGCCTGGTGCGGCAGCAGGCGCTGGCTATAGCGAAGACCGAATACCCGCGCGCGCTGACCACGGCCGTCGCCGGGTTTCTGCAAACCGCGCTCGCGACCAAACCCTAGCCCGTTGGATTTCCGAGACCGAGGGTTAGTGAGCTTTCGCCCCTCGAAACTGCTCGAAGTTAGACCGGAACAGACGAGTGATGTCGCGCCGGATCTCGGTGCGTGTAACGGCCCGGCCATCCTCGACCAGCAGACCATAGGTGTTCGTCAGAATCGGCCCCAGGGTGCGCCGGGTATTGCGCCATTTGTAGATCACCTGCTCGAGAACGCGTGCATCGGAGTGCTGCGGGATGAAGCTCGTGCCCAGCATCTCAAGCCGCTCCCGCGTGATCTCCTCCACGATCGAGGGATTGTTTAAAAACCACCAACAGCCGAACGGCATCAGGTTACTGAACTTGCGCGCGTAAACGCACAGCTCGTGCTGGTTCTCGCGGCTCAGCACGCTGACCAGAAAGCGATTCTCCGGGTATCCGGCCGCCAGACGTTCGAGCGCGGAAAGGTCCGCCCGGCCCACGGCATCGCCCGCCAGGCGTAATGCCGGGTTCACCTGGTAGCGGACGCCGATCATCAGCGAGAGGGGAATGTTGAAGGAGCGGCACGCCGGCAAGACTGCCTCTGCCAGCAGCCGGCTGCGCACGCCATCATCTGGAAACTGAAACGTGTCAGGCAGGGACACTGCCATATAAACGGGCCTCATGCGCGCCTGCCAGTCCGACAGGAATCGCCTCACTTCCCCCGTCGAGCTTCCAGTGCAATGGGCGTCTACGGCGTAGCCTTTTGAGGCCAGAGCCGGCCAGTGCTCGGGCCACTTGTTGAGGATCCGGTCGAGACGCAGCACGGCGTGGAACTGCGAATCCGGTGCCGCCCCCCGTTCCCAAATCGGAGCCTCGAGGGGATCGAGCGGGTCGTTGGTCATGACTACTTCGCTGATGCCGGCCAGTTCGAAGACCTTTGGGATGTATGCCACCGGTTCCTGTGCGGCAAAAAACTGGCGGGCCTCCCTCAGATCCGCCGCATCCGCCCTAAGGCCAAAGGCCTCGAGGACGGCCGTCACGCCGCGGGTCGCTTCGGAGACGGGAGTGTTCTCGACGAACAGGCTGCGCCAGATCAGATCGGCCTGGTCGCGCTTCGACAGGCGCCAGTATTCGTCCGGGGCGATCGGATTGGACCGGAACAGTTCGGCCGCCAGATAGTGATAGGTCAGCAGCTCGTCAATGCCCCACAATCCGAGCTTGCCGAGCGAGGGCATGAACAAGTGCGTGTGGACGTCGATAAACGGGATGGCAGCGAGTTCCGCGTTGACCGCTGCCGCCAGCTCGGACCGAGCCAGGCTGGGGAGAGCTGCGGTTGGAGTGGGCATCTTACTCTCGACGATACGGAGGACGTCGGGCCGCTGTCAAACCAAAAAACTTGAAGGCAGGCTTCAAGAGAAATGAACGGTAGTGAAGGATCGCGGCCGATTCAACGCGATTGAATCCATTCTTTAGCGTTTCCAATTTGACAGGGGGAGAGAGGAGTCTTATAGTCGGGTTGGCAAGGGACAAGAGGCGGCGTGGCGTATCGGAGCAGGCGTGATTTGTTGCGGGGCACTCTCGGTGCGGCCGCGCTGGGGCTGGCACCGAGGAGCCGCTCGCAGAAGACGGCGCCGGGAGCGTGGTATCAGATCGACTCCATCCTGGCGCGCATCCGAGCACCCATTTTCCCGAAGCGCGATTTCGAGATCACGCGCTTCGGCGCCGCCGGAGACGGCGCCAAGGACTCGACCGATGCGATTGCCCGTGCCATTACCGCCTGCCATCGGGCCGGCGGCGGTCGCGTGGTGGTGCCGGCCGGCGTCTTCCTGACGGGGCCCGTCCGGCTCCAAACCAACGTGGATCTCCACGTCGCCTCGGGCGCGACGCTGCGGTTTGTGCGCGATCCCAAGCGCTATCTGCCGCTGGTCTTTACGCGCTGGGAGGGCCTCGAGTGCCTGAATTACTCGCCCTTCATTTACGCCGACGGCCAAGACAACATCGCCGTCACCGGCGAAGGCACGCTCGACGGCAACTGCGATTGCGAGCACTGGTGGGGGTGGAAGGGCCGCACCAACTGCGGATGGACCAAAGGAGAGCCCACTCAGGATCCCGCGCGGAGACTATTGAACGAAATGGGGCAAAAGGGCATTCCGGTGGCGGAGCGCAAGTTCGGCGAAGGCGGTTATCTCCGCCCGAATTTCGTCGAGCCGGTCCGCTCGAGAAACATCCTGATCGAGGGCGTGACCATCGTCGATTCGCCGATGTTCGCAATCCACCCGGTCTACTCGAGCAACGTCACCGTGCGCAACGTGAGGATCTCAAGCCACGGTCCCAACAATGACGGCTGCGATCCGGACTCCTGCCGCGACGTGCTGATTGAGAACTGCCTGTTCGACACCGGCGACGATTGCATCGCCATCAAGTCCGGCCGCAACCAGGACGGCCGCCGCGTGGGAATTCCGAGCGAAAACATCGTCATTCGCGGCTGCACCATGAAGGACGGGCACGGTGCCCTCACCATAGGCAGCGAAATGTCGGGGGGTGTACGCAACGTGTTCGCCCAAAATTGCCAGTTAGACAGCTCGAACCTCAACCAGGCGTTTCGCTTTAAGACCAACGCCATGCGCGGCGGCACCATCGAAAACGTCGACTTCAGAGACATCCAAATCGGCCAGATCGCCCATGCCGTGCTCGAGATCGACTTTCATTATGAAGAGGGCGCCCAGGGACATGAACTCCCCCTGGTCAGGAACATCGATATTCGAGACGTCACCTGTCGGAAGGCAGAACGCGCGCTGGACGTCCGTGGATTTCCGAATGCCAAGATCCTGAACGTCCGGCTGGACAGCTGCACCTTCGATCATGTGGAGAAGGCGAGCGTGATCGAGAACGTGGAAGGTCTGGCGTTCCACAATGTGAACCAGAACGGTAAGAGGATCGATGCTTAATTCGCTCGATCTCACCGGACGCGTGGCCGTGGTCATCGGCGGCACCTCGGGCCTGGGCCACGCGATCGCGCTGGGCCTGGCCGATGCGGGAGCCGACGTGGTCCCGAGCGGGCGCCGCGAGGGACTCGTTCGGGAAGCCTGCGCGCAGGTCGAGAAGACCGGCCGGCGCAGCCTTGCCGTGCCCGTGGACGTGGTCGACCGGCATTCGGTCGACGCCCTCCGCCAACGTGTGCTCGAACATCTCGGCCGCGTCGATATCCTGGTGAATGCCGCTGGCCGGATCGCGCGCAAACCGACCGTGGAAGTGAGCGAGACCGAGTGGCGCGACATACTGGATGTCAACGCAACTGGGGCTTTGCGGGCCTGCCAGTCCTTCTATGAGGCGCTGGTTCGATCCGGCCACGGGCGTGTCATCAACATCGCGTCTCTGAACTCGTTCGTCAGCCTGAACGAGGTGGCTGCCTACGCAGCTTCTAAGTCCGCGCTGTTGTCGCTGACTCGGAGTCTGGCAGTCGAGTGGGCGGCCTCGGGCGTGAACGTCAACGCCATTGCGCCGGGAGTGTTTGTCACTGACTTGAACCGCAAGATCCTGGCCGAAACCGAACGCGGGCGCGAGCTTCTGTGGCGCACGCCGATGAAGCGGTTCGGATGTGCAGAAGAGCTGATCGGCGCGGCCGTTTTGCTGGCCTCCGACGCCGCCAGCTATATCGCCGGCCAGTGCCTGGTGGTGGACGGAGGTTTTCTTGCGTCGGGCGTCAACAGTTGACCACTTCGAAATCGCACCATGAGTCTGTACTTTGCTGCCGGATCAGAGACCCACGAGCTGTCGAGGAAGGATCTCCGGATGGGACTCTTTCGCGCCCTCGACGCTCTCGGTCCGCGCCACAAGGTGCTGGCCGTCCCACCCGATTTCACACGCTATCACTCGCGCGCTGGGGAGCTCACGCAACTGGCCTGGGAATATTTTGGCGACCGCCTGACCCACATTTTGCCGGCCGTCGGAACGCACACCCCGATGAGTGAGTGTGAGATGGAAACGATGTATGGCGGCATTCCGCGCAATCTGTTCGTCGTGCACGACTGGCGTCACGGCGTAGCGACGCTCGGTGAGGTGCCCTCCGCGTTCGTTTGCGAACAATCCCGAGGCCAGCTAGATTTCTCATGGCCGGTAGAGGTCGACCGGCTGCTGGTCGAAGGCGGCTTCGACCTGATTCTCTCGATCGGCCAGGTGGTGCCGCACGAAGTGGCCGGCATGGCCAACTACAACAAGAATATTTTGATAGGCGCCGGCGGCTGTCGGAGTATCGATCGCAGCCATTACCTGGGGGCGGTCTGCGGCCTGGAACAGATCATGGGACGCGCTGACAACCCCGTCCGCCGTGTGTTCAACTATGCTTCCGAGCGCATCGCCCGCGGCTTGCCGGTAGTGTACGTGCTCACCGTAATCGGCGGCGGCGCCACGCGCGGCCTTTTTATCGGCGACGATATCGGGTGCTTCGAGCAGGCCTCGCGGCTCAGCCTCAAGGTCAACTTTAGCTTGCTCAAGCAGGCGATCCGCCGGGCCGTCGTGTATCTCGACCCGGCGGAATTCAAGAGCACTTGGGTTGCGAACAAGGCCATTTACCGGCTGCGCATGGCCATGGCCGATGGCGGCGAGCTGGTCATTTTGGCGCCCGGTGTGAAGCAGTTTGGCGAAGACCGGACCATCGACCGGCTCATCCGGAAGTATGGGTACATAGGCACGCGAGGGGTGCGGCGAGCCGTCCACGAGAACGCGGATCTGAGGGAGAACCTCGCCGCCGCCGCGCACTTGATTCATGGATCTTCCGAAGGCCGCTTCACGATCACATACTCGCCGGGCCACCTCAGTCAGCAGGAGATCGAGGGAGTCGGGTTCCGCTACGCGCCGCTCGGGGAGACGCTCGAACAATACGATCCCCCCGGGCTTGTGCGCGGCGCTAACATTGTCGAGGGAGAAGAGATCTTTTTCGTGTCCAATCCGGCCGAAGGACTGTGGGCGCACGACGGCCGATTTTCCGACCGGGGAGAATCGGATTCATAGAAAACGTCATGTCAACCATAC
>JAGWQP010000077.1 GCA_028876805.1 Acidobacteriota bacterium
CCTCGGTCATGCGGCCTAGGATAGTCTCATACGCGATGACGGTGGCCGACGGAGCCACGCCCACGGGAGGAAATGTCACACCCACAATCTTGGAACCAGCCGGCAGTTCGGAGAGCCTCTCATTGCCGCCCGTGTGATCCAGATCCACGCTGGTGTTGATGATGTAGCGTATGGGCTTTGGAGGAGCCGGTGATGCGATGATCGCGTTCATCCCCGGACTGGTCCACCCGAAGGGGTTCGACCCACAGTGTAGCCCCACGCACCGGTTGGGAGACGGCGTTGCCGTCACCGCAGTCGAGAGCCGCAAGACTGTGGCCTGGAGTTGGTCACTCATTGCCGGGAGCCCCGAATCGACCAAGAGAATGCCGTCCGGCCCGATCGAGGCCGCCATGTTGCCACCGTCACCCACCAGCATGTAGATGTTGCCTTGTACCGGCAGCACGTGGATGTCGCCGTCCGGCTTCGAGGCCGGCGCCGGCCGAGAGGGGCTGGAGGGGACGTTCACGTTTGCTACGACGCCTTTCAATTGCTTCCGGTATTCGGGATAGATCGTTTCCGAACCACCCCGCGCAGCCGGTGCGGGAATGTCATCCGCGCCTAGATTCGGATTGTTACCCGGCAGGAAGTGCGGCACCGCCTTCGAAATGTTTTCCTCGCTGACCGTGCACGGGTAGTAGGACAGTGTCGTATACGGGTCCAATTCGTAATTGGTGGTTTGGATGAACGGCTCCTCCAGCCACACTGGATCGGTGAGGATCATGGTGACCAGCAGGTACTCGCCGTGACGCGTGATGTATTCCATCAGCGTGGCCTTGTCGCTAAAGCTGGCACCGTTCCGCCGCAGGTAGGCGCCTTTGATGTGGGTGGTCGTCACTACCAGCATGTTGCCATCCCACGTCCCGGTGGAAAACCCGGACCAGCTATGCGGAGCCCAAGCGGGCGGGTGCGGTCGGCCGTCCATATAGATCCAGCGATCCATGGATCGCAAGTATTCCAGGTGGTACGCGCGCAGCTCGCGCGAGACCGGATCGATATCTTCGGAGATGCGCACGGCTCCGAGCGCCCGCCATTGATACGGGGCCGGGTGCGGCCGGCACTGAAACTCGGGCAGGCTCCACTCGGAATGGTCGTGGCTGTCGGCCTTCATGCGGCCCGCGTCATTGAGCGGAATGCCCTGATAATCGCCCAGCGGCGGGCCCCCCGAGCGTTCATAGGAGTCTTCGGTGATGCGATCCGCCCAAACGCCGGAGAGACCGACCTGAGCCGACGCCGGGATGACGGCGATGAGCGCGGCCACAACCAACCAGGTGCTTCGTTTCACAGGATCCATTTTGACACCCGCCGAACCCCCGTCTCGATCTGTCATACCACGATCCGCGGGTGGTGCGGGTCGTCGCCGGAAGGGGCGTGATATAAAGAGAGGTTTGCTTGACGGCATGGAGACCAGAAGGAATGTCTGAGAAGCGACTGGGGTTTGTCGGCGTGGGGCGGATGGGCGGGCGGATGGCGCACCGTTTGATCGAAGCCGGCTACGCGCTCAAGATTTTCGATACGAACGAGGAAGCGTTGCGTCCGTTGGTAGACAAGGGCGCCGAGCGCGCCGAGTCCCCAGCCGTGGTGGCCTCGGCTGCCGAGATGGTGCTGGCCAGCCTCCCCACGCCGCCGGTCGTGGAGGCGGTGGCGCTCGGGCCGAAGGGCATCGTTGAGGGGACGCGCGTCAAGATTTTTGTGGATGTCTCGACCACCGGTTCCACCTACGCCAAGCGAGTAGCCGAAGGCCTCGCGGCCAAAGGGATCGTCGCCGTCGACGCGCCAGTCAGCGGCGGAATCGTCGGGGCGGAGCGGGGAACTGTCGCGGTGATGGTGTCCTGCGACGATACCACGTTTGCGGCGGTCAAGCCGGTTGTGGAGGCGATCGGCAAGGTCTTTCACGTCGGCAAGCGGCCGGGCCTGGGGCAGACGATGAAGCTCATGAACAACCTCCTATCGGCGACGGCCATGGCGATTACCTCCGAGGCCGTGGTGATGGGCGTGAAAGCGGGGCTCGATGCCAAGCAGATCATCGACGTGATCAATGCCGGCAGCGGCCGGAACAGCGCCTCACAGGACAAGTTTCCGCGATGCGTGTTGCCGCGAACCTTCGATTTTGGCTTTGCCATCGGTCTGCTGAACAAGGATGTGCGGCTTTGCCTGGAGGAAGCCGAGGCGTTGGGCGTGCCGATGGTGGTGGGGAGCGCCGTGCGGCAGATGCTGTCGATTGCCACCGCCAGTGAGGGTGCCACGGCCGATATGACCGAGTTGGTGAAGAGCGTCGAGAAGTGGGCGGGAGTACGCGTCGGCGGATGAACCGGCCGCTAGGCCCTTTACAGGCGGTCGAGCGCGGCGCCGTCCCGCAATTCGTCGGTCGCGCGACGGACCACGCGGTCGCCCGGTGCCAGGGGCCCGATCACCTCGACCAGATCACCCTCCGTCGCTCGTTTCTTCACCTCGACCCACTCGGCGCGGTGGTTCCGGTCACGGATCACGAAAGTGCGCTCGGTCGTGGTCACGACGCTTGTCTTGGGCACCCACCGATTTTCGTTTTCGGCATTCGATAACGAATCTATAGAGGCCCGAGGCGTCCCTGTCAAATCACGATCTTCGGAGGATTCATGCACCGCGCCACGGGCTATCATTGAGTAGAGTGGCTCGAATCATCGACGGGAATCGAATCCGCGAGCAAATCAAGGGCGAGTTGAAGCCGCGCGTGTCGCGTCTGGCCGCTCGAAAGCGCGTGCCGGGGTTGGCCGTGGTGCTGGTCGGCAATCATGCGGCTTCGGAGGTTTACGTTCGCAACAAGGTGAAGACCTGTCAGGAATTGGGTATGTGCTCGGAGCAGATCACACCGCCCGATTCGATCAGCACCGAAGAATTGCTCCTCATTGTCGACGAGTTGAACGCCCGGGAGGACGTGGACGGAATTCTGGTCCAGCTCCCGCTGCCGAAACAGGTGGACACCAAGCGGATTCTGCTGGCGATCTCGCCGGAAAAAGACGTGGATGGCTTCCATCCCTACAACGTGGGTTGCCTGGTGGCGGCGCTGCCGGCCCCGCGAGCGTGCACGCCCGCGGGGATCCTCCAGCTGCTGAAGCGGTACCAGATTCCCATCGCCGGCAAGCGCGCAGTGGTGGTGGGCCGGAGCGACATCGTCGGCAAGCCCGTGGCGCTGCTGTTGCTGCACGAGCATGCCACGGTCACGATCTGTCATTCCAAGACCGCCGATCTGGCAGGCGTCTGCCGGGAGGCCGACATCCTGGTAGCGGCCATGGGTCGGCCGGCGATGGTTACGGCGGATTTCATCAAGCCCGGCGCCACCGTGATTGATGTCGGTACCAACTCGCTCGAAACGCGGCAAGACGTGGCCCGCATCTTCCGCAACTCCGCCGAAAGGCTCGCCGCCTTCGACAAGCGGGGCCGCGTCCTGGTAGGCGACGTCGATCCGATCGACGTAGTGGAGAAGTCGGCCGCCTACACGCCGGTGCCCGGAGGCGTCGGCCCGCTCACCATTGCTATGCTCATGGCCAACACCGTGGAATCTGCGGAACGCCGTCTGGGGGTATGTTAAAGATTGGGCTGACGGGAGGCTTGGCCTGCGGGAAGAGTTTTGTGGGCGAGGCGCTCGCCTCCTACGGGTGTTACCTGATCCGGGCCGATGAACTGGGACACCAAGCGCTCGCTCGGGGCGGCACGGCATTTGAGCCCGCCGTCGCCGAGTTCGGACGCGACATTTTGGACCCGGCAGGCGAGATTGACCGCCGCCGTCTGGCGGCGCGCGTCTTTGGCGACGCCGAAGCCTTGGCGCGGCTCAATCGCCTGGTGCATCCCGCCGTGCAGCGACGCGAGGAGCAGTTGATGGCGGAATTCGCAGCGCGGGAGCCCCAAGGGATCGCCGTGGTGGAGGCGGCCATCCTGATTGAGAATGGCAGGTACAAGAATTTCGACCGTTTGATTCTGGTCACCTGCTCGGAGGAGCAACAGGTGGCGCGGGCCATCCATCGCGGCGGCCTTGACGAGGCGGAGGTGCGGGCCCGGCTGAGCCGCCAGATGCCACTCGCGGAGAAACGAAAATTTGCCGATTTCGTCATCGATACATCCGGCGCCAAGCAGGAGACGCTGCGGCAGACTCGCGCCGTGTACGAGACATTGCGGAGAATAGAGATATGAGAGCTTTTCGACCTTTGCTCGGAGCCACCATCTTGGCGGCCGGATTCGTCTACCTGACCTCGGTGGCGCATTGGGACTTGGGGCGATTTCTGCAGCCGATCCGCTCGGCAGGCCGGTTGTGGACCGAGCCGGCATCGGCTGCCGGGCCGGGCTATTCCTCCGATGAGCAAAACAATATCGACATTTACCGAACCTCGCGCGATGCCACCGTCAACATCACCTCCATCGTGTATCGCGAGGGCTGGTTCTTCCAACTCGTACCGGAAAAAGGCATCGGTTCGGGGTTCATCATTAAGGAGTCGGGCGAGATTCTGACGAACTATCACGTGGTGAGCGGGAGCGCGCCGCAGCTGACGGTCACGCTGGCCGACAAGAAGGTGTACAAAGCAAAGATCCTAGGCCGCGACCCGCGCAACGATCTGGCCTTGATCAAGATCGACGCCGGCAGGAGGCTGCCGTATCTGCACCTGGGCGATTCCGACGGCCTGGTGGTCGGACAGAAGGTTCTCGCCATCGGTAACCCATTCGGTCTGGCTGGCACGCTGACCACGGGCATCGTCAGCTCGCTCGACCGCGCCATTGAGCCCGAGGAAGGCCGGCGCATGGAAGGGATGATTCAAACCGACGCCGCCATCAATCCAGGCAACAGCGGAGGCCCCCTGCTCGATTCCCGAGGCAACGTGATCGGAATCAATACGGCGATCTATGGCCCGCAGGGAAACATCGGCCTGGGCTTTGCCATGCCCATCAACCGCGCTAAAGCCATGCTGGAGGAGTTTCAGCGAAGCGGTCGCATCAAAAGTCCGTCGCTCGGGATCACGACGGTCTACGTGGCAGGTGACCTGGCCGAGATGCTCGATCTGCCTTCGCGTGGTGGGTTGTTGATCCAGAGTGTCGAGCGGGGATCGGCGGCCGAGGAGTCAGGTTTGCACGGTCCAAGCCAGGTCGTGATCGTCGGCAATTACCGCCTCGGAGTGGGCGGCGACTTGATCACTGCCGTCGAAGGACAGACCGTTGAAGGGAACGACTCGCTGCAGCGCGTCTTCAACCGTAAACGCGCCGGAGACATTCTGAGCCTTACCATCTATCGGGGCGGCCGCTCGAGGAACGTGAAGGTACGCCTCGGAGAAGCGCCCCAGACTCTGTAACCGCGGCGGTAACTCGCAATACCGTTGCTACGCCGCCACGGTCGTAGGTGCCGGGCCTTACGCAACCGCGATGGTTTTGGCGGGAGCGACGGCGGCTTCTACAGCCGGTTTGTTCTTGCTTCCGGGTGGCCGCCCCCGGCGCTTCGCGGTGATCTCCGACATCCAGGCCGGAGGCCGGCCGCGGCGCTTTCCGCGACCCCGCGCCAGGCGCTCTAGGCTCAGAATCGCCTCCTCAATTTGCACCCGCTCCTCTTTTAACTCGGAAAGAATTTTCGCTACATCCATTGTTCAAGCCCTCCGGCCGGCCCCGAAAAACCGACATTTGCGTAAGCCGAAATACTAAAACAGATCTTTAATGGGTTAATTATCTATCTGCCTTTTTACTCCAACCCCGAAGTATTATCAAGCCGGTTGCCCAATTTTTACCAGCGATTTCCGTCCCGAAGAGTACCGGTATGCTGTATAGTACCTAGGTGTCGACCTAGGGAATAGGGCTCCGAACCCGACTCTTTTTCCAATGAAAATAGAACGGCAGTCCTGCCACCATCAGTCCCACGCCCATGAGCGATTCGCGGCGGCGATCAAAGAGCGTCGAAACGACGAGAACGGCAGCGCCCAGCACAAAAAGCAGGGGCACGACCGGATAGCCTAGGGTCCGGTAGGGGCGCGGCAAAGCGGGTTTTTTGATCCGCAACACCACAACAGCCGCCGCCGTCATCCCGTAGAGAATCCAACTTGCGAAAATGACCAGGTTGAACAGGTCGTCATACTTTCCCGACAGAACCAGCAGGCAGGACCAGAGACTCAACCCGACGATCGAACCCCCGGGGGTCCGATGCCGGGAGTTGACCGTGCCGACGGCGGCGAAGAAATACCCTTCGCGGGCGGCGGCGTAGGGCACGCGCGAGCCGGACAGGATCGAGCCGTTGAGCGCCGCGAAAATACTGATCATGGCCGCGATCGAAACCGCATTCGCGCCAGCCCCGTTGAGAATCCGGCCCATCATGTCCGCGGCCACGCGCGGGCTCCCAGCCACCTCACCGGCTGCCAGGACCCGGAAATACGCACCGTTGGCGAGCAGATAGATCGCGATGACCGACAGCGTTCCTCCAATCAGTGCGAGAGGCAGGTTCCGCTGTGGGTTGCGAACCTCCGATGCCACCATGCTGACGTTGTTCCAGCCGTCATACGCCCAGAGAGCGGCCACCAAGGCGGCGATGAAGCCGGCGAAGGTGAGAGGCGCAATCCCGGCGGCCTGAGCCGCATGCGGCCGCCCAAACCCCAAGCCGGCCACAATGATGAGCGCGATGAGCCCCACTTTGAGCGCCGTCACGGCCGCCTGGACCGTGCCGCCGAGCTTGACGCCGTAATAGTTCAACCAGGCCAGCGACAGAATGAGGGAGATGGCCAACAACTGTCCGTAACGGAACTCGAGCGGGCCGCCGTTGGGCCCAAGCGGCAGGGGTGTCGTGTAGAAAACCGTTTCCAGTCGGGGGAAGAAATTTGCCAGGTAGAGGAAAAACCCGGTGGCCAGGGTTGCGATGGAACCGCTTTTGGCCACCCACATCTGGGTCCAGCTGTACAAGAACCCCCAGAGCGGCCCATAGGCTTCCCGCAGATAGACGTATTCGCCGCCGGCTTCGGGAAGCGCGGCGGCCAGTTCCGCGTAGCTGAGGGCGCCGGCGAGCGAGAGAAGGCCTCCTACGATCCAGACGGCAAAGACCATCTCCACCGAGCCCACCCGCTGGATCATGCTTTGGGGTACCAGGAAAATGCCGCTTCCGATTACGGTACCGACCACGATCGAGACGGCCGGCCCCATTCCCAGGTCGCGCTTCAGCTCGGGTTCGGTCGATGGCTGGGACATCGAGAATCAATCCTCGGCGGTGGTGTGCCGCTGCGGAAGGTGTGGAAGGCTGCCTACCGGTTCGCGCACCTGGATCTGTTCCGACGGCCTCTCGAACCGGGAGGCGATCCAGGCGGCGCTGAAAGTCACCGTCGTTCCGATCAGCACATACCAGGTAAAGGCAATCGGCGTCCAAAAGCGAACATAAAGGACCGCAGCCATTCCCG
Source organism: Acidobacteriota bacterium (assembly GCA_028876805.1). Lineage (GTDB taxonomy): Bacteria > Acidobacteriota > Terriglobia > Bryobacterales > Bryobacteraceae > PSRJ01. The sequence continues at coordinate 7,425 of JAGWQP010000077.1, forward strand.
CCAGCACTCCGGCCAGGGCCGCGCCCTCGCGCGGCTTGGAGGTCAGAACTCCCAGAAGGAAGACGCCTAACAGAGCGCCCGAGGGGATGGAGGCGATGGTCAGGCCGGCTTCGAGCACCGGACCCCAGTGCCGCGCCAGGATCCCGATCGCCAGCAGCACTGCGCCCCACGCGACCGTCGCCCGGCGCGCCAACCAGAGCGACAGTGTGTCGCTGGCTCCCGGCCGCCGCCCGTGGAAGAAATCCACAACGGTGGTGGAAGCCAGCGAGTTGAGCGCCGCGCTCAGGTTAGCCATCGCGGCGGCCAGAATGGCTGCGATGGTCAAGCCGGCGACCCCGGGTGGAAGGTTGCGCCACAGGAACTCGGGGTAAATGCGGTCGGTCTGGGCCGGCGCCGGCAAGTGCTGATCCCGGTAGTAGACGAATAACAAGATGCCGATCAAAAGAAAGAGGCTGAATTGCACAAAAATCACGACCCAACTGGAGAGCAGCGCTCTCCGGCTCTGGCGCTCGCTGCGCGCGCTGAGCAGCCGTTGCACCATCAACTGGTCCGTACCGTGGCTGGCGGTGGTGAGAAAGCAACCCCCAATCAAGCCCGCCCAGAAGGAATAGTTGCGGGAGAAAAACTCTATCGAAGGGGCGAATCGGAAATCGAAGAGTGTAAACTTTCCGGCGGCGCCGCCAAGCGCGGCCACGTGTCCCCACCCTCCGGGGATGTGGGCCAGGATGACGAAAAAGCTCACCACCGCACCGACGATGTAAAGGCTCATCTGCACGACATCGGTCCAGATGACGGCGGTCATGCCGCCTTCGAAGGTGTACACCAAGGTGAGAAGGACAATCACAACAATCGACCAGATCTCGCCCGTGCCGAGGACGATCGACACTACGATCGAGATCGCGAACACTCGCACGCCTTCGGCCAGCGCACGCGTCACCAGGAAAATCGACGCGGTCAGCTTGCGGATGCGCTCCCCAAACCGGCGGCGCATCAGTTCGTAGGCCGTGAACATCTCGCCGCGAAAGTACTGGGGCAGAAAAACGACTGAAATCACGATGCGGGCGAGCAGGTACCCGAACACCAGCTGGAGGAAGCCCAGGTTTCCCGAAAAAGAGAGCGCAGGCGTTCCCACGATCGTGAGCGTGCTCGTCTCGGCTGAGACGATCGACAGACAGATCGCCCACCAGGGGGCACTGCGGCCGCCCAATAAATAATCCCTCAGGTTCTTCTGATTACGGCGGAACCTTGCGCCGAACCAGGTAATCCCCCCCAAGTAGCACAGGATGACCCCTAGATCGAGATAGTGCATGACAGCGACTTCTAGCATAGCGTTGATCTGGTATAGTTGTGCTGCGGAACCAATTCGTACCCATTGGCGTCCAGAGCAGTTGCGGCGCACGAGGAGTTTGGCTATACTCCGCAAAAAGCCAACTGGTCAGGATAGATCAGTGGCGCACGCTGGATAAACGGGAAGAGATCGGCGAGCCGGATCTGATCTCTCGGAGATGTGGAACGGCAGGAGGCGCATGTGGACAGCAGCTTCAACCGAAAAATGACGCGAGCGGCAATGGCGGTACTGGCCGCGACACTGGTCTGGTCAGCGGCCGAGAAGAAGGTCTATGGGCAAGCCGCGCCCCAGAAGAAGGTCAAGGACCAGGGTGAATACGACCTCTACAACAATGCCGTGAAGGAGACCGATCCGGCCAAGAAACTACAGTACGTCAATCAGTGGGCCGAAAAGTATCCGGAGACGGATTTCAAAGAAGAACGATTGCAGCTCTACGACCAGTTGAACCAGCCGGCCAAAGTCGTGGAACTCGGTCAAAGGCTGCTCGCCAGCGATCCCAAGAGCCTGGTGGCGCTGACGCTGGTCGCCGGCAACGTTCAGAAGCTTCCCAGTCCTACGGCGGACCAGATTGGGGCTGCGCAGAAGGCTGCGCAGACGCTGCTCGACAGTCTCGATTCGCTGAAACCCGCTGGCACGGCCGATTCGGCCTGGCAGCAGGTGCGCCCCAAATTGGAGAGTCTGGCCAAAGGGACGCAGATGTGGATAGTCGACAAGCCGGGGCAGGACGCAGTTCAGCGCAAAGACTACGTCGCCGCCGAGCAGGCCTTCACCAAGGCTCTGCAACAGTATCCCGATAACGCCCAATTTGCCTATCAACTGGGGTCGGCTCTGGTCTCGCAGCGAAACGCGGACAAGTTTCCACAGGCCATTTACGAGATTGCCCGCGCTGTCGCGACCGACCCGGCCAAAGGCGGGCTGCCCGCGGACACCCGCACGCAGGTGGACGCGTATTTGAACAGGATTTACACCCAGTACCACGGCGCCGATGATGAAGGGCTGAAGCAGCTCAAACAGCTCGCGCTGACCTCCCCGTTTCCGCCGGCGACTTTCAAGCTGAAGACCGCTAACGAAATCGCTGCCGAAAAAGAGCAGGAGTTTCGCGAGAAGAACCCACAGCTCGCCCTTTGGATGGGAATCAAAAAACAGCTCACTGATACCAACGGCGAACAATATTTTGAAGCGTCCATGAAGGGGGCGGACGTTCCGAAGCTCAAAGGCACGCTCGTCGAAGCCAAGCCGGCCTGTCGCCCCAAGGAACTGACTGTGGCGCTCTCGGATGCGACCCATGCCGAAATTACTCTAAAGCTGGACATGGCTCTTGCCGGGAAGCCGAAGACGGGGGTTGTCTTCCAGTTCAAGGGAGTGCCCAGCACCTTCACTAAGGATCCCTTCATGGTGACCGTGGACGCGGAGAGGGGTAACCTGGAGGGCTTGGAGACAGAAGCGTGCGCCGCCGCCCCCGCGCGCCGGGGAGGCGCTCGACGAGCCGCCAAGAAGAAGTGACCGCCCCCGGGGCACGGAGACCTTTGATCTAGTTCTCGGGGTGCGCGTCCGTATGGGCCAGAACTAAGCTGAAAACAAAGCGCTCGACCGGGTTGAGGGAGCTCCCCGCCGGGTCCAGGTCGCGGAAGTATTCCTGGAAATTCCGCCGGGAGGTCGCAATCCGGCCGGAGGAAAAGGGTATCGCGCCCGCTACCGTCAACGTCAGCGCCAGAAGTCCGATAGCGTACGCCTTTCGCTTCATCCTGAATATGAGACGAATTCCGAATTGGAAAGGTTAGCGGTGGGCGCGAAATTCCTCGCCTGCCTCGGCAGGCTGAACGACCTGTTATAATTAATATCGTTTCCTGGGTTATGCCGCTTTACGAATATTGCTGCCATCGCTGCGGGCGAACCTTTGAGGTGATCGAGAAATTTGCCGATGAGCCTCTTCGGACCCACGAGGGTTGCGGAGGAACAGTGGAGCGGTTGCTTTCTGCTCCCGCCCTCCAATTCAAGGGTTCCGGATGGTACGTCACTGACTACGGGCGAAACGGGAAATCATCCTCCTCGGAGGAGGCGACCAACAAGCCGGCTCAGAAGTCCGATTCCAAGACTGAATCAAAAAGTGAAACTAAGCCTGCCGTTCCCGACGCGGCACCCAGCAAATCGAACTAAATCGCCGGTGGTTCGGGTCGCAATCGAGATCGCCATAATACCGCCACCATGTTCGATGTCAGCGTGGCCGCGCTATATAATCGATGGGGAGCACAGAGATGGAGTTACGTCCGCTGCACGACCGGATTCTGGTGAGACGCCTGGAAGAGGCCGAACAGATCCGCGGTGGGATCATTATTCCCGATACCGCCAAAGAGAAACCCCAACAAGCCGAAGTCAAGGCGGTTGGCAATGGCAAACTGCTCGATTCCGGCCAGCGGGCGGCCCCGGAAGTCAAGCCCGGGGATCGGATTCTGTTTGCTAAGTACTCCGGCTCGGATATCAAAATTGACGGCGATGAATACCTGATCCTCCGCGAAGACGAAATTCTCGGCGTACTCGAGTAAAATGCTACACTAACAAGATAAAGGTTTAAAGATCAAAGAGGAGCGGTTTCATGCGTTTAGGGATGGGGCTGCGGCTGATCGCAGGCATCTTTTGCACGTTGGCTGGGATGGCGTCGGCGCAGACCAAAGTGGCTGTGATTAATTTGCAGCGCGCGGTGCTGGAGTCGGCGGAGATCAAGAAGGCGTCCACCGAAATGGAGGCCAAATATAAGTCGCGCGCCACCCAGGTCGACCAACTGCAGAAGGAACTGCAGAACATTTCACAGCAACTGCAGACCAATGCCGGCAAGCTCACTGCGCAGGCCGAAGGCGATCTGCAGGCGCAGGGGCAGCGCAAACAGCGCGACTTGCAGCGGATGCAAGATGACCTGCAGTCGGATGTGGACCGCGAGCGGAACGAAATCCTCAGCAAGAGCAGTCAGAAGATGAGTGAGGTGGTGAAGAAGATCGCCGAGGAGAAGGGGTTAGACCTGGTGGTCGACGTGTCCAACACCGTCTACTTGAAGCCGGCGATGGAAATCACTGCTGACGCCATTGCGGCGTACGACAAAACGTACCCCGCCAAGTAATTCCGCACCTGAGGACAGATGGCCGGGTATCTGGAAAACTACGGCGCCGGCGACGAGCGACGGGAGAAGAGAATCAAGGTTGGTGTCCTTTTCGTGGCGGTGCTGCTGGTAGCCGGGGGCATCCTCTGGGCGCTGTTCCACAACTATCCAGAGGAACGGCAGGCGAAGAGGTTTTTCGATCTGCTCGAAGCCAAGGACTACAAAGGCGCGTACGCGTTGTGGGGTTGCACGGACGCCAAGCCCTGCCGGGATTATGCGATGCCGGAGTTCATGAAGGATTGGGGTCCGAGCCAAGGACCGTTTAGGGGCGTCGATGTGTTGGATGCCGAGTCCTGCGGTTCGGGCGTGATCGTCGAAGTGGAGGCCGGGCCGGGGGGTGATAAAAAGCTCTGGGTAGAGCGGGAGACGCACCTGCTCGGTTTTCCACCCTTTGAACGATGCCCACAAGGAAACCGGATTCACGATTGGTGGCGGACGATCCGGTTCCGTCTCCGTGGACGTGCCATTTCCCCGGCTGGATCGTGAGCGTGCGAAACTAACTTTCTTAGGTAAGGATCGGGACTATGGGAACGACATTGGCTGGTCTGGAAGGCGTCATCGCGGGCGAGTCCGAAATCTGTTACATCGATGGGTACCAGGGAATCCTCAGCTATCGCGGCTACAATATTCACACGCTGGCGCAAAATGCCCGTTTTGAAGAGGTGATTTACCTACTCTGGTATGGAAGGCTGCCCAAGAAAAGCGAGCTCGAGCAGCTCGAACGGGATCTGGTCGCCGAGCGCGCTCTGCCCGCGCCGGTGGCCGATTTCCTGAAAGGCGTGCCCAAGGCCAACGGCATGGACATGCTGCGTACAGCGGTATCCATGCTCAGCCTGTATGACGCCGAAGCGCAGGACATGTCCGCGGAGGCGAATCATCGCAAAGCGGTGCGGCTGATGGCCAAGACCGCCGGGATCGTGACTTCGTTCGACCGCTTCCGCACCGGCAAGCCGGTCATCGACGACGATCCCAAGCTCGGGTTCGCGGCGAACTTTCTCTACACCCTGACCGGGAACAAGCCCGACGAGGTCATGGAGCGCGCTTTTGACGTAGCCTTGACGCTGCATGCCGATCACGAGCTCAACGCTTCCACGTTTGCCGCGCGCGTCACTGCCGCCACGCTTTCCGACATCTACTCTTCCATCACCTCGGGTATCGGGGCTCTGAAGGGACCTTTGCACGGCGGCGCCAACCAGGACGTCATCCACTGGCTGCTCGAGTTGGGTGACGAAGACGCGGCTGTCGAGTGGGTCAAAAATACGCTGGCACGGAAGGTGAAGATTCCCGGCTTCGGCCACCGCGTCTACCGCACCGAGGACCCGCGGGCCACGCACCTGCGCGTGCTGTCGGAAGAACTGGGCAAGCGCACGGGCCACGAGAAGCTGTACCGTCTCTCGAAGACCATGGAAGAGACGGTGCGGTCGGTCAAGGGCCTGAACCCCAACGTCGACTTCTATTCGGCTTCGACCTATTATTCGTTGGGCATTCCGATCGATTTATTCACGCCGATTTTCGCGGTGAGTCGGATGTCCGGCTGGACGGCGCACGTGTTGGAGCAGTACCACAACAATCGCCTGATCCGGCCGCGCGCGGAGTACAAGGGTAATCCGGACGGCCAGACCTGGATTCCGATCGCGGAACGCTAGCGATGGACGAGCGCGCATTTTACAGCGAATCCCAGACCACCAAGCCCGCAACCCTGAATTGTCCCCACTGCCACACCGCCGAGACCTACGACTTGCGCTGGATGGTGCGTAACAAGAAGGACCGCATTCCCCAGGGCGCCGACGAACGCGACCGCGCCAAATTCCAAAAGGCTCAAAGTTACATGGTTCTTCTCGACGACAAGGTGGCCTGCAAGAATCTGCGCTGCCGCAAGCGCTTCGATATCTCGGGCGTCAAGACCATGGCGTTTCTGTAGGCGGCATAGTTTGGCCAGGGGGAGCCCGAGCCCCGTTCGAGACAACGTTCTGTTGCCATCAAGAACCCAGATGTTTCTCGATCCGCTCGGAGCCGGTCAGATGACGTCGTATGACACCGGAGACACGACCGGCGCGCTGAAGACCAATTCGGTGAGGACAATGGTGGGGTGGAGCGGTCGATGGTGAACTGAGGCTGCGAGACGGTCGTGTCGAACCAGCTTCGCGGTCTCGCCGCATGGCGCCACGGTCGAGACCCGGCAAGGGGAATCCTGAAGACGACTCTTACCGATCGGGGGTCAACCGCATAGGGTCGCGTCCGATGGAATGCGGGGCCGATCGTATCTGTTCAGATCCACCCTCGAGGACGCCGGTCGAGAGCGACTTCGTGGTCGCTCCACGGGATCCCGCATCGACGTAATTCGGGATGCCATAATCGGAAATAAAAAAAGCCGGTGTTCCGGTCGAGCTGCCAGGCGCTACACTCGGGGCAGGAGCCTTTATGTCCGAACATGATGAGCCGCAGGGCGGCGCCCTCCATCCGCGTACCGCGGTGCTGACGCGCGGTTTCGATCCGAGCCTGTCGGTGGGGTCGGCGCGGCCGGCGGTGTTCCGCAGTTCGACGTATGTATTTGCCAGCCCAGAGGCGGCGGAGCGGGCCTTCGCCATGGCGACCGGTAAAATCCATCCTCACACCGGCGAGCGCGCCGATCTGATTTATTCGCGGATCTCCCACCCCAACGCGGAGATTCTTGAAGATCAGATTGTGCCGCTCGAGCCCGGGGCCCGTGAGGCGGCAGTCTTCAATTCGGGCATGGCCGCAATCATGACTTCGTTCTTCACCTTCGCCCGGCCGCATGGGACGATTGTGTACACTACCCCGCTGTACGGCGGCACCACGGGGTTGATTCACAATTTTCTGGAGCCGTTCGGGGTGAAGGGGATTCCCGTGCCATCCGGTGATTCGGCGGGTATTGACGTGGCCATTCGCGGAGCCGAGAACTGCTGCATCGTTTACATCGAGACGCCGGCGAACCCGACCCTGACCATGACCGACATCGAGCGCGCGGCGGAGGCTGCCGCCCGGCATCCGGACCGGCCGACGGTGATGGTGGACAACACCTTTCTGGGCCCGGCGTTTCAGCATCCGCTCGAACTGGGCGCCGATCTGGTGCTGTATTCCGCAACCAAGTTTCTGTCCGGGTTCAGCGACATGGTGGCGGGAGTGGCGTTGGCTCGGAATTCGGAAACCGTAAACATGCTGCGCAGCCGTCGGGTCATGTTCGGCAACATCCTCCAACCGGATGAGTGCTGGCTGCTGGATGGCCGTCTGCCGACCGTGTCCTTGCGCATGAATCGCCAGAGCAAAAACGCTCAGCGGCTGGCCGAAGCACTCAACGGGCACAAGCGGCTGATCCGCGTGATTTATCCGACTCTGTTTGAGGACTCCGAGCAGATCCGCATCTTCCGCAAGCAGTGCGCTTATCCGGGGGCCCTGTTCTCGATCGATTTTCGCGGTGGCAAGAAGGCGGCTTTTGAGTTTCTGCGGCATCTGCGGATCGCGCGCAACGCGGTTTCGCTGGGTGGAGTCGAGACCCTCTCCTGCCATCCCAAGACCACCACGCATTCCGGCATGAGTGCGGCGGAACTGGCCGAATCCGGTGTCACCGATGGCCTGGTGCGGATTTCCGTGGGGATCGAAGACTGGCGTGATTTGCTGGCGGACTTCGAACAAGCCCTTGCGGCTGTGGGCTAGTGCGCCCGTGGAGAGGGGCATCCGGGACCACGCACGCTACAATTGGTTTTAGTCCAGCTTTCTCGAAGGATTCTCCGTGACTGGTCACGAAATCAGACAGCGTTTCCTTGATTTTTTTGCCGCCCGCGGCCACCGCGTGGTCCCGAGTTCTTCGCTTGTTCCGGCGAACGACCCCACACTGTTGTTTACCAACGCGGGAATGAACCAGTTCAAAGATGTCTTTCTCGGTTTGGAGAAACGCGACTACGCGCGCGCGGCTAGTTCCCAAAAGTGCGTGCGCGCGGGAGGCAAGCACAATGATCTCGAAAACGTCGGCTATACCCGGCGGCACCTCACTTTTTTCGAAATGCTCGGGAATTTCTCTTTCGGCGATTACTTCAAAGCCGATGCCATTGAATTCGCCTGGGACCTCGTCACCAAAGATTTCGGGCTCCCCAAAGAAAAACTGTACGTGACCGTCTTCCGGGAGGATGACGAAGCCGAACAATTGTGGCAGAGAGTGGCTGGGATTCCAAAGAGCCGTATCTTCCGGCTCGATGAGAAGGATAACTTCTGGCAGATGGGCGAGACCGGCCCGTGCGGCCCCTGCTCGGAGATTCACTACGACATGGGCGTGGAAGCGGCGGCGCCCGGCCGGGAACACGAGCAGTTTCCTAGCGACGCCGGCGACCGGTTCGTCGAAATCTGGAACCTGGTCTTTATGCAGTTCGACCGCGACGCCAGCGGCGCGCTGACGCCGTTGCCGCGTCCTTCGATCGATACCGGAATGGGCCTGGATCGAGTCGCCGCCGTCCTCGAGGGCAAACTTTCGGTCTTTGACAGCGACCTGATGCATCCGATCATCCTGAAGGCGGCGGAGCTGTGCCGCGTGACGCCGGGTTCGGATGCTAAAGCAGACACGGCTCTGCGAATCGCCGCCGACCATGCCCGGTCGACGACCTTCCTGATCCACGACGGAGTCTTGCCATCCAACGAAGGGCGGGGGTACGTGCTTCGCAAGATCATGCGGCGGGCCATGCGGAACGCTCGTATGGTCGGGGTTGAGGAACCGTTCTTGTATAAACTGACCGGCTTCGTGGCGGAGCTCATGAGCCCAGCCTACCCGGATCTCATCGAAAGCATACAACGCGTCGCGCGCGTGGCAAAAGACGAAGAGCTCCGCTACGCGCACACTTTCCTGGTGGCTGAGAAAGAGTTCCAAGACTCGATTCAGTCGATCCAAGATGGCCTGATTCCGGGCGCGGTGTCGTTTAAGCTCTACGATACCTATGGGCTGGCGCTCGATGAGCAGGAGGAGATGGCACGGGAACGGGGGCTGGCGATCGATCACCAGGGCTTCGGGCGCGAGATGGAACAGCAGCGGGAGCGCGCACGAGCGAGCTGGAAGGGCGCCGAGAAGGGCGCCGTTGTTCCGGCTTATCAAAAGCTGCTCGAACATGGACGGACCAAGTTTTTGGGCTATATCGGCCTGGAATCCACGTCGCACGTGGTCGGGCTCGTCGTGGACCGCGAGTTGGTGCCGGAAGTGCCGGCCGAAACGACAGCCGAACTCGTCTTCGACGAGACCCCCTTTTATGCCGAGACCGGAGGCCAAGTGGGCGATCAGGGCTCACTCTACTCGGCCTCGGGTGAGAAAGTGGCCGATGTCAAGACGGCCTTCCCCGGAGTCCCGGGCTTGACGGTGCACCGGGTGGTGACCTACGCTCCGATCCGGGTGGGCGATCGACTGGTGGCGCGCGTGACACCTCGCGATCGGGATGCCACCCGGCGCAATCACACCGCCACGCACCTGTTGCACGCGGCCTTACGGCAGGTGTTGGGCACGCATGTGAAGCAGGCTGGGAGCGTGGTAGACCCCAATCGCCTACGATTCGACTTTACGCATTACGCCGCCATGGACCGCGCTGAGATCGAGGAGGTCGAGCGGCTTATGAACGAGCAGATCCTGCGCAATCTGGCGGTGGAAACCGATGTCATGCCGCTTGAGGGAGCCATTGCGACCGGAGCCATGGCATTGTTCGGAGAAAAGTACGGCGACCAAGTTCGCGTTGTGACGGTACCGGGGTTCAGCCGGGAGCTGTGCGGCGGGACCCACGTGGCGCGCACGGGCGATATCGGCGTCTGCAAAGTGACGTCGGAGGGCAGCATTTCAGCCGGCGTGCGGCGGATCGAGGCCATTACCGGGGAAGTGGCCTTACGCGGCTATCAGGAGTCCACCGATGCTCTGCGGCGTGTCGCCGAGATTGTCAAAGCTTCGGACTCCGAACTCATCGAGCAGGTGGAAAGGCTGCTGGTTTCCAAGCAAGCGCTCGAACGGCAACTCGACCAGCTCCGCCATCAACAGGCGCAGAGCCTGGCCAAGAATCTGACCGCGGTCAAGCGGGGAGGAATCAGCGTGATTGTCGAGCGCGTGCCTCCCATGGAACGGCAGGACATGCGGTCTTTAGCGGATTCGCTGCGCAATCAGCACGGCTCCGCAATCATCGTACTGGGCACCTCCTCGAGCGACGGCAGTGTGTCGATCGTCTCGAGCGTGACCAAGGACCTCACCTCGAAGTTCCATGCCGGGAAGCTGGCGGGCGCTCTGGCCCAAGCCGTCGGGGGAAAAGGCGGTGGACGGCCGGATATGGCCGAAGGCGGAGGCAAAGATCCCTCGGCTCTCGACGCGGAGCTTCAGAAGCTGCGTCGTGATCTGGAGAGCAGACTGTGAGCGAATCGTTTGACGCGCTGGTGGTGGGCGCCGGACCGACTGGTCTCGCCTGCGGCATCGAGTTGCAGCAGCGCGGTGTGAAGGCTCTTCTCGTGGAAAAAGGCTGCGTGGTGAACTCGCTTTATCACTACCCGACCAACATGACCTTCTTCACCACGCCGGAGCTTCTCGAAATCGGTAATCTCCCGATGACGAGCCTCAATGAGAAGCCCAATCGCACCGAGGCACTGAAATACTACCGTCGCGTCGCGGACCACTACCACCTCGATATTCGGCAGTATGAGCGCGTCCACCGTATCGGCGGCGAGGACCGGGCCTTTCAGGTTTTCACCACGGATCGATTCGGATGTCAGCATGTCTACCAGGCGCGCAAAATCGTGCTCGCCACCGGCTACTATGACGTCCCCAATCGGTTGAATGTGCCTGGCGAGGATTTGCCTAAGGTGCTCCACTACTACAAGGAGCCTCACCCTTACTACAATCATGACGTAGCCGTAATCGGCGCGAAAAACTCGGCCGCGATCGCGGCCCTGGAATTGTGGTGGACGGGCGCCCGCGTGACCCTGATCCATCGGGGTGGCAAAATCTCCGATTCGGTGAAGTACTGGATCAAGCCGAACGTCGAAAACCGCATCAAGAACGGAGAAATCCGGTCCTACTTTCACTCGCGCGTGGTCGAGATTCAAGCTGATTGCCTCCGCATCGACACCCTGGAGGGTGAAATCGCGCTGAAAAATGACTTTGTGTTTGCTTTAATCGGGTATCAACCGGATCTCCAATTCCTGAATTCCACCGGCATTACCTTAGAGGCGGAGACACTGAGGCCGAGGACGAACCCCGGGACGCTCGAGAGCGAGCGTTCCGGAATCTATCTGGCAGGTGTGATCGTGGCCGGCATGCACACGAATGAAATCTTCATCGAGAACGGACGCTTCCACGGTCAGCTGATCGCACAATCCATAGCCTCCAAGTTGTTTGGCTAGCGAGACTTGCCATCGAGTTGAGAGGCACCTGCGGTTTGGAGATGCCCCCGAATATGAGTCTTATCAGCTTGGTTAACATTCTTTGCGACTTTCGGGCTAGCCGTAGAATCTAAAGATCAAGGAAGTGCACTCATGCTTCAGTCGCTTTTGGATTTCTTTCTTGGCTGTCCTCATCGGAGGACCAGTTTTCCGCTGACCCCAACCAAGAAGAGTGGTTTGGCGTCCGCTTCCGGCCCACGGTTCGGAACCTACGTCGCCTGTCTGGACTGCGGCCAAGAACTGGCGTATGACTGGAATGAGATGCGCGTGGCTGGGCCTGTAGCCCCACGCCGTCGCGCGGCGGAGGTGCAGCCGACGTTTCCGCTGGACCAATTCAATTCACGGTTCCCGGCGTGATATTGCCTAGAATTACCGGGTGAGTCGCACCGGTCACCGACGGCAGAGAGGCAGGCCTTCCCCGCCAGGTCTCAAACGCCAAGACCGCGAATGCAATCGCTTCTTTGGCATCCGCATCGAGCCCGTAGTGTGAGGAGGTGGTGACAGCCACATCCGGGAGAAAAGCTGCCAAGTGCATCATCAGGTATGGGTTGTGGACGCCGCCACCGGAAGCGATCAGCTCCGCGGGCGGCCTCGTCACCCTGCTCACGGCCGTAGCGATCGTGGCCGCCGTGAGAGCTGTGGCAGTCGAGACCAAATCCTGTAGAGGGATTTTTGACGCCTTTAGACGAGCTACGAACTCCCTCCCATACTGCTCGCGGCCCGCGCTCTTCGGCGGCCGCTTGCGATAGTAGGGATCGGCCAGCAGTTCCTTTAATAGGCCACGCGCGATTTTTCCGGAAGCCGCAATTTTGCCATTACGATCGTAATTTTGTTTGCCCCCCGTATAGTCGCGCACGAGCGCATCGATTACCATGTTGCCGGGCCCGGTGTCGAACGCAACCACATCGCGTAAAAAGGCGGCTGGCGGGATTACTGTGATATTCGCTATCCCGCCGATGTTCAATACGATGCGTGTGCGTGTGGGATGCCGGAACAAGAGGAAATCGACATAGGGAACCAGCGGCGCTCCCTCTCCGCCTGCCGCAATGTCGCGTGTGCGAAAGTTAGAAACCACGGGTACTCCGGTAAGTTCGGCAATCACCGCCGGCTCTCCGATCTGCAGCGTGTTTGCGCCTCCTTCATGAAAGATCGTCTGGCCATGGCAGCCGATCAGGTCCACGGCACCGAATCGCCGCACAGCGCGTACGACCGCCCGCGCGTAGAGTTCGCCCAGGTAAAAGTTCAGGCGTGAGATGCGGGCTGCATCCAAATCCCCAAGCAAACCCAGCCGCAGAGCAATCGGGTAAGGAGTGGATTGAAAGCCGATCGTTTGAATGTGGCGTCCGCGCACCTCCACAACCGCTACGTCGATACCGTCGAGCGAGGTGCCGCTCATCACCCCAGCGACTCTCACGAGCGTTTCAACTCCTGCTGCAGTTCGCTCAACAGCTGCAAAGCCTCGATCGGTCGCAATTCGTCCACGTTCAAACCGCGAATGCGTTCAGCGATGTTGTAGCCCACCGGCTCAAAGAGCTGGATCTGCAGCGGGCCCGGCTCTGCATGCGAGAGCTCCTCGGTCACCACGTGCTCGGTGCGCTCGTGTAACTTGAGAACTTCGCGGGCGCGCTCAATGACACTCAGCGGCAAGCCGGCCAGGCGGGCCACTTCGATGCCGTAGCTGCGATCGGCCCGGCCGGGCTCGACTTTACGCAGGAAGATGATACGATCGCCCGCTTCCTTGACCGAGACCTTCAGGTTCCGCACGCCTTCCAGTTGTTCGGCGAGCTCGGTCAATTCGTGGTAGTGAGTGGCGAACAGCGTTTTGGCACCGGTGCGTGAATGGATCTGTTCGACCACCGCCCAGGCGAGCGCGAGCCCGTCATAGGTCGCCGTGCCACGCCCGATTTCGTCGAGCACGATGAGGCTGCGCGCGGACGCGGTGTTCAGAATCACCGCCGTCTCGGTCATTTCCACCATGAAAGTGGATCGGCCGCGCGAAAGACTGTCGGACGCTCCAATGCGGGTGAAGATGCGGTCGATCAGGGGCAACGAGGCGGAATCGGCCGGCACGAACGAACCCATCTGCGCGAGGATGGCAATCAGTGCCGCCTGCCGGAGGTAAGTGGACTTGCCACCCATATTGGGCCCGGTGATGATGGCGATCAGATCCGAGCTCGCGTTGAGAAACAGATCGTTGGGAATGAAGCGGCCGGACTCTTGTTCGACGAGTCGCTCGATGACCGGGTGGCGGCCGGCCAGGATGCGCATCTCGCCGGCAGCGGAGAATGCCGGCCGTTGGTAGCGGTTCTCGGCGGCGACCTGCGCCAACGAAGCCGTAACATCGAGCTCGGCAATGGCGCCAGCCGATACTCGGATCCGCTGCGCCTGGGCCGCAGCCGACTTGCGCACTTCGGTGAACAGTTCCTTCTCGAGAGCGAGGATCTTTTCTTCCGCGTCCATTACCTTTCGTTCGTAATCCTTCAACTCCGGCGTGGTGAAGCGCTCGGCGTTGGCCAGCGTCTGTTTGCGTTCGTAGTCAGGAGGCGTCAGGTGAAGATTGGCTTTGGTGATCTCGATGTAATAACCGAACACGTTGTTGAACCGCACCTTGAGCGATGCGATGCCGGTTCGCTGGCGTTCGCGCGCTTCAATCTGCGCGATGTACCGGCGTCCGTTCAGACTGAGGTCGCGTAATTCATCCAGCTCGGCATGGAACCCGGCGCGAATCGTGCCGCCGTCGGCGAGGTTCAGCGGCGGCTCGTCGGCAATCGCTTCCAGAATGAGGTTGCTGACATCCCGCAACTCGTCGAGCCGTTCATGAAGCGATCGCAGGCGGGATGCCTTCTGGGAGTCGAATGAGCGTTTGAGCGAGGGAATCTTTTCGAGTGACCGGCCGAGCGCGAGCAGATCGCGCGGTCCGGCGGAGCCCAGCGTCACCTTAGCGAGCAGACGTTCGATATCGAGAATACCGGCAAGCTGTTTCCGCACCTCCGCGCGCAGGATCGTCTGCCCTACCAGCTCAGCCACGGCGTCGAGCCGCTCGTCAATTTCCACGCGATCCATTGAGGGCCGCAAAAGCCGTTGCCGGACGAGCCGGCCGCCCATCCCGGTTTGCGTCTGGTCCAGCACGGCGAGCATCGTCGCTGCGATCCGCCCCCCGCCGGCATCGGCGGAGAACAACGGCTCCACCAATTCCAGATTGCGCACCGTCACGGCGTCGAGCACCATGTAGTCCGCGCGATCGTAGTACGTCGGCCGGTCCAGGTGATCGAGCGCGGCGCGCTGTGTGTCCCGCAGGTAGTGCAGGATCGCGCCTGAGGCGCCGACTGCGGCGGGACGGTTCGCCAGCCCGCAGCCATCGAGGGAAAGCAGTTTGAAATGGTCGCGCAGAGTCCGGCCGGCGTATTCGTCGGTGAAGACCCACTCTTCGAGCTCGGTGCGAACGAAGCGCGGCGCGGCACGCTCTTCGCCGTCGAGCAAGGCTAGGTCGGCCGGAAACAAGACTTCGCGCGCGCCCAGGTGCTCGAGGGCGCCCGCAACCTCGGCCGCGTCCATCTCAGTCACGCGGAACTCTCCGGTAGAAACATCCACGTACGCCACCGCCGAACGTGTGCCGGCGCGCGCTACCGCCGCCAGGTAGTTGTTTTCGCAAGGGCGAACCAGACTCGCGTCCATCACCGTGCCGGGTGTCACCACGCGCGTAATCTCGCGCTTCACCAGTTTCTTGGCGAACCGGGGGTCTTCCATCTGGTCGCAGATGGCGACTCGATACCCCTTCTGGATCAGCCGCGCGATGTAGCCTGCGGCGGCATGATAGGGTACGCCGCACATGGGGATCGCGACGCCTTTTTCTTTATTGCGCGAAGTGAGCGTGATCTCGAGTTCCCGTGCCGCCACTACGGCGTCCTCGAAAAACAGTTCGTAGAAGTCGCCCAATCGAAACAGCAGCAGCGCGTTCGGAGCCTGTTGTTTGATGGTGTTGTATTGCCGCATCAGCGGCGTAGTCGCGTCAGATGACATCAATCATAAGGCGGCCGGTTGGTGTTCGCCGCCCGTCATGGGTTTCGCTAGGCGTAGATTCCTCGCAGCTTGATCGCGACGGCCACGCGATCGAGAGCCAGCATGTAGGCGGCAATGCGGTTATTCACGCTGTGTGTTTCGGCGTATTGCACGACGGCGTCGAAACTCTCCGCCATGATCTCCTCAAGCCGCTGGTTGACGAGCCGCTCGTTCCAGAAGAACCCCTGGCGGTCCTGCACCCACTCAAAATAGGACACCGTGACGCCGCCCGCATTGGCTAGGATGTCGGGAACGACGAAGATCTTCTTCTCCGTCAGGATCTCGTCTGCCAACGGTGTCGTCGGGCCGTTGGCGCCCTCGCAGAGGATCTTGCACCGCAGTTTGTCGGCGTTGAGCGAAGTAATCACATTCTCAGTGGCGGCGGGCAGCAATACGTCGCATTCGAGAAACATCGCCTGTTCTTTGTCCATATCGAGGCCGCCCGGAAAGCCCAGGATCGATCCCGTCTCCCTTCGGTGCTGCGCGAGCGCCGCGATGTCGAGACCCTTCGGATTGTAGACCGCGCCGTCGTATTCAACGATGCAGACGATCTTGAACCCGCTCGCGGCCATCAAGCGGGCGGCCATGCCGCCAACGTTGCCGAAACCCTGGATCACAACGCGGCAGGCATCGGGTGTCAGCCGGAACCGCTCCAGCGCTTTGAGCGTGACCATCATGCAGCCCCGCCCGGTGGCTTCCGGCCTCCCGCGCGAGCCGCCCAAGGCGAGCGGCTTGCCCGTAACCACGGCCGTCACCGTATGGCGCGCGTGCATGGAATAGGTGTCCATGATCCACGCCATCACCTTTTCGTTGGTGTTGACGTCCGGAGCGGGGACGTCGCGTTCCGGGCCGATCCAGTCGATGATCTCGGCAGCATAGCGTCGTGTGAGCTTTTCCAGTTCGGCGTCCGAGAGCAGATTGGGGTCGCAGATGACGCCGCCTTTGCCACCGCCGAACGGAATGTTGACGACCGCGCATTTCCACGTCATCCACGAGGCCAGCGCGCGGACCTCGTCCAACGTCACGTCCGGTGCAAAGCGGATACCGCCCTTGGCCGGCCCCCGCGCAATGGAATGCTGGACGCGGTAGCCCGTGAAGACCTCTAGGCGGCCGTCATCGAGCTGCACCGGAATGTGCACCGTGATCTCCCGCGCCGGCGTGCGCAGCAGCTTGCACAAGCCGTCATCGAGATGAAGCCGCAACGCTGCCTCGTCAAAGCGCGCGGCGGCCGCCAGCCAGGGGTTCTTTTCATCGTCCAGCGAAATAGTAGGGGGTGACGTCAGCGTGGACACGGTGCCCGACCTCCGGTTTCATTATGACAGGTGGCACAAATGGGTGGCGCAGAACGGCTCGGCTGTCAGCGCCCCAGCGTCTCGAGGGCTCTGCGAATCACCGGGTCGCGCTGTGCTTCCACTTCGTCGCCCTTCTCCACGCCCAGTGCCTGATTGAAAATCTCGGTCTTCAGCCGGTTCTCGACATATTCCCGCTCCGCCGACCATTCCGCCACGCCCGGTTGAATATCCCGCTCAGAGAGATACGCCTTGAATCGATCGAGCAGTTGTGGAGTGACTTCGAATTCGTCCGTTACCTTGTGCTGGGAGAGGTATTCGGTGGCATAGTTGGGAAACGAGGCGCTGGCCTCCAGCACCTGGCGCAATCGGCTCAACTCCGGCGGGTAGACCACAAAATCAGGTTGAATGCCGCCGCCGCCTGTAACTGCGCGGCCTTTATCGGTGCGATATTGTCGGGCGCCACCGGTGTGGGCGGTTGCGCCGGCCAGCTCGAACTGGGTCGCATCGAGCGGTTTCTGGATGGAGCGGCCGCTCGGCGTGTAGTACAACGCAGTCGTGAGCGCCAACCCGGTGCCTTCGCTCAGCGGAAAAACGCTTTGAACCAGTCCTTTGCCGTAGCTGGGCACACCTAAGACCGTGGCGCGGTCGTGATCCTGCAGCGCGCCGGCAACGATTTCCGAGGCACTGGCCGTTTTTTCGTTCAGCAGCATGGCGAGTTTGAATCCGTATGGCCTGGCTCGCTCGGAAACCTTTTCGGTGTGTTCAGCAACGTTGCGGCCGCGCACGGTAACAATCGTCGAAGCCGGTGGTAGGAATAAGGAAGCCGTCTCGACGGCGGCTGTCACTAGGCCACCGGGATTATTGCGAAGGTCCAAAATCAAACCGCTCAGGTGTTCGCCCCCGAGTCTTTCGATCGCCTCTTTGACCAGCTGGGGCGTACTCTCCTCAAAGCTGGCCACCCGGATATAGCCGATGCCGGCTGCCACGAAAAACGCGCGGTCGACGCTCGGTGTCTGCATCTCTTCGGGACTCAGCGCAAACCGAAGGATGCCCGCCCTGCCTGCGCGTCTCACGTCCAGCCCCACCTGGTGCTGCCGAGCTTCGCCAAGCAGCCCCATGAGTTGCTCGGTATCGAGCAGGGCGATCACATAGCCGTTGATGCCCACGATTTCGTCACCCGGCGCCAGGCCGGCTTTGGCGGAGGGCGTCCCAGGCAAGGTCTGGAGCACGATCACGCGACCCGGCAGGATCGACACCACCGTCCCGAAACCTTTTTGAGTTGAAGTTTCCAGCTTTTGAAGCTGCTCAAACTGTCCGGGGTCGAAGAAAATGGAATGCGGGTCGAGCCTGCGGAGGAGCCCGGGAATGGCCCCCTGATAAAAGGCCTGCTCGCTAGAGATGGGCTCGGCGGCGTTCTGCTCCACAAGGGCATAGGTCTGGGTGATACTCTTCATCTCGGAATCGAGATCGTCGGCCGCCATCGCGGCCGCCCAGAGCAACAACGCTGCGGGGACGCGCAACATCAATCCAGCCAGATTTGAGGGGTATCGATCGGGACGTTGAGCAAGTGTTTCGGTCTCAAAACACCCTCGGCGAAAATGGTGTTGCGACCGAGTCCGCCCCTTTCGAGATAAAGATCTTCCACGGTGGCCGCTTCGGGACTTACGCACCAGACCTCGTCGGTGCCGGTGCTCTTATGGTCGCGGAGTTTTTCAGTGGTTTTCGTCCGGGACTCCGAAGCAGATACTTCGATTGCTAGTTGTGGTTGCGAATGGACGTAACCGTCTGGTTCGACCGTCGTGTAGGGCTCAAGGACTGCCCGATCGGGTTCACGACAGCTCGGCGGCTCGCGGTGGATGACCAAGCCGAATTCACTCGAAAAGAACTCGCAATGGGTCCCATCCAACCGCTGAACGAGAGCAACCGTCAGGGCGCCCAGGGTACCGGGGTGCGGCATTTGGTTCGGGGACATGATCCGTTCCAGGTTGACTTCTCCTTGTTGCCCCCACCCCGGCATCGGCTGCCTTTCTTCGTGCGTCACTGTTCCGGTTGGGAGGGGGCCGGCCATGCTCTCTATTATTCTATCGCGTGAACTTCGTGGCTTTCCTCCTCTGATGGCGGTCCAGAGCGAGCTTGATCAGTTCATCAACCAGTGCCGGAAAGGGGATACCGCTGTGTTCCCACATCTTGGGATACATACTGATCGAAGTGAAGCCGGGGATGGTGTTGATCTCGTTGATGTACAACCGGCCAGTCGCGGCCTCGAGAAAAAAGTCCACGCGCGCCATTCCTTCACATTCGACTGCGCGGTAACAACCCACGGCCAGAGCACGAAGCTCCTCGGTTTTTTCATGCGGCAAATCGGCGGGGATCTTGGTCTCAGCGCGGTCGAGAAGGTACTTGTCTTCGTAGTCGTAGAAGTCGCGCGACGGAAGGATCTCGCAGGGCAGTGATGCCACCGGCTTCTCGTTGCCCAATACGGCGCATTCCAGTTCGCGCCCTTCAATGGC
>JAGWQP010000078.1 GCA_028876805.1 Acidobacteriota bacterium
CGGAATGAGCGGAAAGGTGAAAATGGTCACCATGCGGGACGTAGCGCAGACCAGCGGCTTCTCGCCGGCCACGGTTTCCATCGTGTTGAATAACGCGCCGCTGGCGCGGTATATCGCCCCGGCCACGAAGAAACGGATTGAAGACGCGGCAAGGAAGCTCGGCTACCGGCCGAACGCGATGGCCCGCTTCCTGCGCAGCCGGCGAAGCCAGACCGTGGGCGTGATGATCTTCGACATCACCGACCCTTTCTGCACCCCGGTTTTGCGCGGCATCGAAAACGCGCTGTACCAGTCTTCCTACCTCCCGATCTTTGCCGATGCGCACAACCAGAGAAGCCGATTCGAACGCTACCTCGAAATGCTCCTGGAGCATCACGTGGAGGCGTTGATCGTGGTGGCCAATTGGCTCTTCGTAGACATTCAGCTCCTGGCGGACCTGAGCAAGCGAAATATCACCGCGGCCACCATCGGCTGGGAGGTGCCCGGGGACTCGGTCAGCTCGGTGATGGTGGACAACGAAGCGGGCGGGCGGCTGGCCCTCGAACATCTCTTTCACCTCGGTCACAGCAAGATCGCGGTCATCCGCGGACCCAAAATGCTGATTGACAGCGGACCGCGCTGGAAAGGCGTCCAGAAATTCGCGCACTCGGTGGGTCTGGAACTCGATCCCTCGCTGGTGGCGCAGTTGCCCGATGAACTGGAAGCCAACTCAGGATTCGAGGGCGGCTACCGATTCACGGAAGAGTTGCTGGAGAGGAAAAAGAGGTTCACCGCCGTGCTGGCGTTTGATGACCTGACGGCGCTCGGCGCGATCCGCGCGCTGACCAAGGCGGGGATCAAAGTGCCGGAGCAGTGCTCGGTGGTGGGCTTCGACGACGTGCCCCTTTCCGCTTTGGCCGCTCCCTCGTTGACGACCGTGCGCCAGCCCCTGGAGGCCATGGGAAACCTGGCGGTGAACACCGTGGTCGAGGGGATCAAGGCCGGGCTGGAGAAGCGCGACTGGAGCATCTCGCGGCATAAGATGACGCCCGAGCTGGTGATTCGCGACTCCACGAAGGCGGTGCCGACCGCGGCGACGAATGACTGAGGACCGGCCGTTACCGGGTGGCCTTTACGCCGCTTCCTCAGGGAGGCCGCAAGCGTGATTTGCGCCCTCGCCTGGCCCCGCTGGCGCCGGCCCCGCCGAATTATTTCGCCGGCGGGAGGAAGGCGTTGGGCGCCTGAAGAAACTGCACGTTGGGAAGCTCGGTGGCCAATTTGACGCGCGCAAAACGGCCTTTTCCTCCGCCGCTGCCGTTGAAGGTCAACAGATACTGGTTGCGGAGGTGTGTGGCCAGTTCGTCCAGGTAAGGTTTGAAAGTTACCGCTTCATTGACGCCGAGATAATAGGACTCGGCTCCGGTGGCTTCGGCGAGCCGGCTGAGATCACTCTGCCCGCGGAAAGCGCGAAAAAAGCGGCTGCCCAAGTGTCCGGCATCGGGGTAGTAGATCGACCAGATATTGATGTTCTCTTTCTGGGCGCGCTCGTAGACGGATTCGACGTCCGGACTCTCCGGGAAATTGCCGTGGAAATAATCGATGCCCGAAGAAATCATCACAATGGAACGGCGGTCGTTGGGCCCCCCAGGCAAGCGTTTCATCAGATCGATGAGCGTGAGATACGGGCTCGAGAACGCGCCAGGACCGATGGGCAGACGCAGAGCCTTTGCGGCCAATTCATGGTCGTTGGTGAAATCCCGGGCCACTACCGCCGTGCCGTTGCGAGCGTAAGACACGGAAATGTAGGTGGTTGATGGCTGATTTTTGAAAAACTCCTTCACGTCGCTCCATTGGGTGGCAACGTCGGGATCCAGAGAATCGTCGATCAACACCGCCAGATAGAGTTTCTCGCCACGCTGCCAGTTTGCGACTTGCGCGCGGTCTTTGTTTACGTAGAACTGCACGTCTTCCCTGTTGATCGCCGGCGGCTCCGA
>JAGWQP010000079.1 GCA_028876805.1 Acidobacteriota bacterium
CAATATTTAACTTGAATTAATACATTGTCAAGAGTATTCTAGAGACGCTGGGGTTAGATTATGGAATTCGTTGAAACAACGGAGGAAATCGGAGACCGAGTCCGCCGCCAGCTAGCTCGGATCGAGAGCCATCCGCTGTTTGTTCGGTCGCTCCGCATGCGCAGGTTTCTCGAGTTCACCATCGAGCGGAGGCTGGCAGGGAAGGCCGACGAGTTGAAGGAATATGTGCTGGGCGTGGAGGTCTTCGACCGGCCCCCCAGCCATGATCCGCGGCTTGACCCTATCGTGCGCGTCGAAGCGCGGCGTCTGCGTGCCAAGCTGCGCGACTTTTACGAGTCCGAAGGGGCCGAGGAGGAGTTGATGATCGAATATCCGCTCGGCTCGTACGTTCCCCGGTTCCAGCTACGGTCGACGCCTCCACGATAAAATCAAAGCTTTCCGGTGCGGATTAGCTGGCAACAGATTCGGGCCGCCCTCGCGCGGCGCATGCGATACCGAATTACCCGAGGCGGCGCATTGTTTACCGGCGCCATCCTGGTGGTGGGACTGGGTGCTGTTGCCTCGGCCAACAACCTGCTGTTTCTGATTGTGGCCATGATGCTCGCGACCTTGCTGGTTTCCGGTTTTGTCAGCCGGCTGTGTTTGGCCGCCTTGGAACTCGATTTTCAAGTGCCCGAGCACGTATCCGCCGGCCGTGACGTGCCCGGCCGACTCTTTGTCCGCAATCACAAGTGGTTGATGCCCTCGTTTTCGATCCGAGTGGAGGGCGTCCGGAGCGCGGAGAGTCCGGCGCTCGCATCCGGCGTTTACTTTCCGCTGATCGCCGCGGGCACCGTCCTCGAGGCCCCGATCGAGGTCCGGTTTCCGCGGCGCGGCACCTATCGGCAGAACAGCTTTGCTTTCTCCACATCGTTTCCGTTCGGCTTTCTGG
This sequence comes from Acidobacteriota bacterium, assembly GCA_028876805.1. Lineage (GTDB taxonomy): Bacteria > Acidobacteriota > Terriglobia > Bryobacterales > Bryobacteraceae > PSRJ01. The sequence continues at coordinate 932 of JAGWQP010000079.1, forward strand.
AGAAGTCCGTCCGGGTGACCCTGGGCCGCGAAACCGTCGTCTACCCGTCGCTCGATCCGCAGCCCGGCTTCGACGATCTGTTCGTTGGCGTGGCCGGAGAGATCGAAACCCACTATCGGGGTCTCGGCAAGGACTTCTACCGCATTCGCCCGTACGAAGCCTTCGAAAGCGCCCGCCACGTCGACTGGAAGGCGTCGGCTCATGTGGGGAGCCTCCAGATTCGAGAGTTTGCACGCGAACAGGAACAGACGGTCGAGATGTTTCTCGACCGCGACATCACTCCGGAACTAGACCCGTGGTTCGAGCACGCCATCAACTGCTGCGCGTTTCTGGCCTGGCGACTTTCCCTCCGCGGCACGGCCATCCACTTCCGCGCTCAAGGCTTTGACTTCCGCCAGCCGCTCGATGGAGACATATATACTATTCTGAAGTACCTCGCTTTGGTTTACCCGCAGCGCGGGAATGTGCCGGAGTCACCGCTTGCCGAGAGCAGCTACAAGATCGTGTTCACGCCTCTACCCGCGCGTTTCCTCGACGCCGGCTGGGCCGGCGCGCGCATCCTCGGCCCGGATGTGCTCCCGACGCCTGCCGCGGACCGAAGACCCAGCCCAACCTAAGCCGAGGCCGGTTCTAAAAAGCAGCACTGAAGGAGCTAGCGATGCGTGCGTCAGTCGGTCAAAGCCGGTGGGTTGAGAGCCTGGTAGCCGGGGTTCTGACAATCGGGATGTTTTCCTCGTGGGGATGGGCGCAGGTGGCCGCCTCGATTTCCGGTATGGTAGAAGATGCCGCCGCCAACCCCGTGAGGGGCGCTACGGTTACGGTGACTAGTCTCGAGACCGGCGCCAAGCGCGTGGTCGCCACCGACGAGGCAGGCGTCTTCCGGGTCCTCTCGGTTCCCGTTGGCCTTCAGGAAGTGAAGGCGGAGAAGACCGGTTTTGAGGCCACGGTCCGCACCGGTATCAACCTGGCGGTCGGGCAAGAAGCGGTGGTGACACTGCGCCTGGAGGTGGGTGAGCTGGTACAGCGGGTCACGGTTTCAGCCGACGCTCCCGTGGTCAATACCACGACCAGTTCGATTTCCGGCGTAGTGGGCGAGCAGCAGGTCAAAGAGCTGCCGCTCAACGGCCGCAGCTTCGACAACCTGATCACTCTCAATCCGGGCGCCATCAATTACAGCGCCATGAAGAGCCCGCAGACCAGCACCAATAACGGCAGCACGTTTTCCGTCGCCGGACGCCGCACCTCGGAGAACCTGTTTCTGCTGAACGGCGTCGAATACACCGGTTCGAGCCAGCTCGCCGTCACTCCCGGCGGCGCCAGCCAGCAACTGCTCGGCATCGACGCCGTGCGCGAATTTAACGCCCTCAGCGACACATATTCGGCCGAATATGGCAAACGCGCCGGCGCACAGATCAGCATCGTGACCCAGTCCGGCAGCAATCAGCTGCACGGTTCGGTGTTTGAGTTCCTTCGCAACAGCGCTTTGGACGCGCGCAACTTCTTTGACACGGGACCTGTGCCTCCCTTCCGCCGAAACCAGTTCGGAGGCTCCCTGGGAGGTCCCATCCAACCCAACAAGCTGTTCGTGTTCGGAAATTACGAGGGATTCCGGCAGCGGCTGGCGGTGAGCAACGTGGCTATCGTTCCCGACCAGAACGCGCGGCTCGGCATCTTGGCGAACAATCCGGTCCCCAATCTGAACCAGGCGATGCTCGGGTACATGCAGTTGTGGCCGCAGCCCAACGGCCGGAATTTGGGCGGCGGCGTGGCCCTCGCCTACAACAATCCTCTGCAGTCCATACGCGAGGACTTCGGCACGCTGCGTACCGATTACACCCTCGGAACGCGCGATACGCTTGCGGGTTCTTATACCGTTGATGACGGCGACAGCCTGACGCCCTCAGCCGACCCACTGTTTCGGTCGTTGCTTGGGCTGCGCAATCAGGTGGCCAGCCTCGAGGAGACGCACGTGTTCTCACCGCGCGCGCTGAACACCTTCACCGCCGGCTTCTCCCGCGCTGCGTTTAACTATGGTTCGGCTTCGCTCGTATCGTTTCCGCAGAGCACTGCTTTTGTGAGGGGACTCGGGCCGGGCAGTATCGTCATCGGAGGGAGTGTGTCCGGCACGGCCGGCGGGACGATCACTGCCGCCGGGCCGAACAACAATGCGAATGTGTGGAACCGCCGCAATCTGTTCACCATTAGCGACGGCGTCGAGATCATTCGCGGCATCCATCAAATCAGCGCTGGGATATGGTTCCAGCGGCTCCGCGACAATGAAGACACCGCGTCGCGTCGCAACGGCCAGGCCAGCTTCACCAGCTTGCAGACGTTCCTGCAAGGATCCTTGACTTCGTTTCAGGTTGTTCTGAACCCCCATGAGCTCGGGTGGCGCAGTCTGGAAGGGGCCTGGTATCTCCAAGACTCGATCCGGTTGCGGCCGAATCTGACCCTCGAAGCCGGGCTCCGCCACGAATTCACCACTGGGTGGAACGAAGAATCCGGAAGGGCCGCGAACTATATCACCGATTCAGAAGGCGTCCTGGCGACCAGTCCCCGGCTGGGCTCCTCGGCGTTTACCGAAAACAACGCCACTCGGCTCTTCGGTCCCAGAGTCGGGGTGGCGTGGGACGTCTTCGGAAATTCCAAGACCGCCCTCCGCGCGGGATTCGGTACGTACTTCTCCCTGATCGACGATCTCAGCTTCTTGCTCAATTCGCTTCCGCCCTACAATGGCTCGCTCTCCTTCACCGGTTCTCTGCCTTCCGTCGTGCCCCTCGTTCCCGGCTCTGCCGAGCCGCCCGCGTGCGGGCCGGGGCTTGCCCCGTCAGCTTGTACCACGTACGCCCCGCAGGGAGTCCAGCCCAACGCCAAGACGCCGACCGTCGAGGAGTGGAGATTGTCGGTGGAGCAGCAACTGGACCGCAACACGGTTTTGCGTCTGAGTTACGTGGGTTCCCACGGCTACCACGGATTTCTCAGTATTGACCCTAACAGCGTTCCCTCCGAGGTGTGTGCCAACGCCGCCGGATGCGTGAGCGGCGGTACAGGCGCAGCCACCGCGAGCGTACCGGAAGGTGTGCGCTACATTCCGAAGGTCTCGGCCAGACCCAATCCATACCTCTCCGCCGGTTTTTTCTGGTATACCGGGGGCAACACCAGTTACAACGCGCTCGAGGTGGATGTCACGCGCCGCCTGAACCAGGGATTCGAGTTTCGCGCCAACTATACCTGGTCGAAGAACCTCGATCTGAATTCGGCGCTGACCATCGCCCAAGCGAACAATCAGCCGCAGATGATCATGGATCGCAATGACCTCAGCCGCGATTGGGGTCCCTCCGCCTTGAACGCCACCAATCAAGCCAGCATTTCGGTCGAATACGCGCTGCCTTTCGGCCGAGGCAGGCGCTGGCTGCGCAGCCCCTCCAGGCTTGGCGACAAGCTGGTGAGCGGCTGGCAAGTCAACGGGATCACCACCCTGTTAAGCGGATTCCCGTTTACGCCGCTGGTCGGCTCGAACCGTTCCGCAGACGGCGATATCCGAAACCCGGACCGGCCCTCTTTGAATCCGTCCTTCAGCGGACCGGTTGTCGTCGGGAACCCGAACCAGTGGTTCAACGCGAGCGCCTTCGTTTTGCCGGCGCCCGGCACCTTTGGTAGTCTGGGCCGGGGGACGTTTACCGGCCCGGGGTTGGCCAACCTCGATTTGTCCCTCGTCAAGAGCCTGGCGATCGCCGAGCGCACGCGCCTGCAATTTCGCGCGGAGGCTTTCAACCTGCTGAACCACACCAACTTCGGCACACCGAACGCCACCGTCTTCTCGAGCAAGCCCGACCCTCAAACTGGCCGACCCGTGCCGATTGCGAGTCCCACGGCGGGTTTGATCACCGCCACCGCTACGTTTTCGCGCCAGATTCAGTTCGGACTGAAACTGATCTTCTAATGCCCGTCGATCGTGCCGTGCCGCTCGACGCCTGCCAAGCTGGTGTGCCGGCGTTGATGGGTCGCCGTCAATCTGTGATTCTCCTTTTCACCCATCTAGAGCACGGTAACACCGGCCTGGTGCCATCCGTCTACTATTGAATGGCTAGCCCCTCGGTGACCCTACGCGCTGGCGCCTCGGTTTCCCGCATGCCGCTGCTGTTGCTGATTCTGTTCGGCGCGAGCGGTTGTTCGGCCCTTATCTACGAGATCGTATGGTTCCAGTTGCTGCAACTGGCGATTGGTTCGACCTCGGCGTCGGTCGGGTTCCTGCTGGCCGCCTACATGGGCGGACTCTTCCTAGGCAGCTTCGCGCTGCCGCGGCTGGCCGCGCTGCGGCGGCATCCCCTGCTAGTCTATGCTGCGCTCGAAGCCGGCACCGCGATTTTCGGTGTCCTGGCGCTGGTTGAAATTCCTGCCATCAGCCGCGTGTACGTTGCCGGCGCCGAGCACGGTCTGCCCGGCATGCTGTTGCGCGGCGTCGTGGCGGCAGTCTGCCTGCTGCCGCCGACAGTCTTGATGGGGGCATCGCTGCCGGCCATCGTGCGCTGGACCGAATCGAATCCGCGCGGCGTGGCTTGGTGGGGACTGCTCTACGGCGGCAACACGCTGGGAGCCGTGGCCGGGTGCCTGCTCGCAGGATTCTGGCTGCTACGAAGCTACGATACGTATACGGCGACCTACGTGGCTGCTGCGATCAATGTCCTTGTGGCGCTGGCCAGCTTCGCCTGGGCGGCGCGTGACACCCAGTGGGCCGATATGGGGTTCTATCCGAGGACCTGGGGTCTTTGGCCGGTATATGTGACCATCGCCTTGTCCGGCGCCTGCGCCTTGGGCGCGGAGGTGATCTGGACGCGTCTGGTCGGCATGATGCTCGGCTCGACGGTGTATGTGTTCTCGATCATCCTGGCGGTGTTTCTGATCGGGCTCGGGGCGGGCAGCGGCGCTGCCTCGTGGCTCGTGCGCGTCCGGCCCGGCCCGCGATCTGCCAGCTTGGCGCTCGGCTGGGGCCAGATCCTGCTTTCGGCGGCGATCGCCTGGACCGCGTACATGATCGCGCATTGGATGCCGTTGCTGCCCAATGGCACCTTGCTCAACGGAGCGCCGTGGCAGACCTTCCGCGTGGATTTC
>JAGWQP010000080.1 GCA_028876805.1 Acidobacteriota bacterium
CGCCCTAGCGAAGAACACGGGTTTGCGCCCATAGAGATCGGCGAGGCGCCCATAATCGGGATCGTCGCCGCCTGGGTCAACAGATAGGCGGGCAAATGCCCAGCTGAACACGTGGAATCCGCCAAAGCTTGACGACCATCGTCGGGCATCGCGGTGGCGACGATCGAGTTTTCCATCGCTGCGATGAAGGCCGCCATCATGACGGCTGCCAGCACGAGCCTTCGTGCCGATTTGGCTTTGATCGACGGGGTTTCCGGGACCTGTTCCCGGGCGGCGGGTTCGCCCGCCGTGGAGGTGCTCTCTCTGGCGTCTGGGCGACCCGGAACAAAGCACAGTCAGGGGCCGCTCCGAGCGCAAAAGTGCAATCCCGTGGCAATCTAAAGCGAACGCACCCTAAAAGCCGCCCATTCAAGGCTACGAATGCTCGATCGAACGTCGGAAAGGCGTCTCTTTAGTATGCTCGGTGGGCTGCCAATCAATTTCAGATGGATGAATTGGTAATAACCAGCTATGGTTGCTGTCGCTCACTCCTCAACAGCAATGAGAGAACCATGATTCGTGCATTCATGATCGGTGCGATATCGGCTGCCGCTCTTATGCTCTCGACCGACTCGTTCGCGCAACAGACCGGCACGGCGGACGAGGCCAAGGCGATGCTCACAAAGGCGGTCGCCGCGGTGAAAGCCGATCAGGCCAGGGCAATCGATATGTTTACCAAGGGGGAAGGTGGGTTCCTAGTCGGTGATCTCTATCCGTTTTGCTTCCAGATGAGCGATGGCAAGATCCTTACCACGCAAATAAAGCAATATATCGGCACCGATGTCAGAAACCTCAAAGACGCCACGGGCAAGCTGTTTGGCCCGGAACTCTATGCCGCGGTGAAGGAAGGTCAAGTTACTCAGGTTAGCGACTACATGTTTCCAAAGCCGGGCGCTGATAAAGCTCCGGCTCCGAAGGTAAGCTTTGTTACAAAAGTTAACGACCTGGGTTGCGGCGTCGGGTACTACAAGTAGCGTGACTTGAGAGCAGAGTGGCGCCACCGTGATTGCCAGCGGGGCCATTTTGCTTTCCGTGGCGCGCGAGGGCGAGGCAAGAGAGGCTTGGATGGCCGGGCAACCGCCGGCAGGTTTCGTCTCCTGGCTCGGGCCGGCCGAATATTCCTTGGAACCGAAATCCCGGCACGCTGCGGGCGAATTGCGCGGCCCTGGATCGTGTCGCCGCCAAAGGTGACCACGACTTCGCCGGCACGCCGGTTCGTCGGTTCATCGTAACCCACCCATCGGCGTCGGCGAGCATTTGCTGCCCTTCATGTAATCGAGCTGATTAATAAACGGATGGAGCGCACTGTCCTGGTGCCGAAGTCAGCGCGAATTGGTATGGCGATCGCGACTCTTCAAACCATTTTGCCCCGCCGTCGCGGTCGCGGTCGCGGCCGGGGTGGGGGTGAGGGATGTGCAGACGCGCCGCAAGCGCGGCCCGCGCCCACGGCCGGCCGAGGAGCCGAGCGCGGAAACCACATGGCGCGCCCGAGGGCAGGTTCTCCGTGGCGGGACCAATAGTTCGAATCCATCTCCCTCCAGGGAAGAGTCCAGTGCGAACTTCCTCGAACCAACTTCGAAACCAAATCAGCGCAGACGATCCCTCCGCCGGATCGTCAGTCTATACGAAGGCGAAGGTTGTTGATGGGCGCGCTGAGCGCCCTAATGCTGATGGGCGACGCGCCTGGTCGGCGCCTTTGCGGCCGGCACCATCATCAATCCGCGGCTCGTGCGCAGCCAGTACTACGGCGACATGATCTGGGGCGTTTCCTTCGCGCTGCATGAACGC
>JAGWQP010000081.1 GCA_028876805.1 Acidobacteriota bacterium
GGTTGTCACGTTTCCGCCGGCGGTGATCTTCACCGCCGCATCCGCCGGGACTTTCCATCCGCGATCGAAGCGGCCTTCCACGATGACCTGAGCGAGCGAACCTTTGAACAGCACGTAGTCGCCGAACGTGGACAGTGCAGCCATCGGCTTCGGGAGGTAGCGATCGGCCGGACGCGCCGTGTCATCGGCGTCGGTCCACCACGGCAGTCCGGAGCTGACCAAGGCGTAGTGGTGGCCCACCGGGGCAACGAACAACAACCCGTAGTCGGCCGCGCCGGCAGCCAGAGCTAACGGGAGACGATCGGCCAATCCCGCAATAAGAGAGTTGGTTTCCCGTGTGCCGAACAACACCAGGTCGTTCCGGTCGAGGTCCTGCTGGGTAACGGCTTGATCCGCCTTTACCGCGAAGGAAAGTTCCAGCCGCTCGCGCGGTGTGGACCAGGCGGCGGCGGTTTCGGCAATCTTGCGCCGATAATCCAGTTCCTCACTCGACGGATCTCCGGCGGTCCCATAGACGTAGATGTGCCGGCCGGACACCGCCGCTAGGATGGGGCCTTCGGTGCCGCGACTCTTGGCCGCTGCCCGTAGCAAACCGCTCATCCATTTTCCGTTCTGCCTCCAAAACGACACGGAGCTGGCCGGGCGGATGCGCTGCGTGGAGCCGTCGATGGTGACTGTCGCGATAGGATGATCGAGTGTCAGCGTGAAGCCATCGAGGTTTTGGGTCTTCACCGAAACTTCGCCTTTTGCGCCTTGCCACGCCTCGATAGAGGCCGGTGTTCCAGGCGTCAGTCCGTCAATCCGCACCCAATAGGCAGACCCATATTGATACGAGTCGGTGACGAAACGCACGCGCTCGGGGAAACGGTTCCGCCGAAAATGGCTGAACCACTCGAACAGGGATTCGCCTCGATACGCGTAGTCCCAGGCGTTATGCCGCACCGAGGGATATTCGATATAGTCGGCCGCTACGTTTAGATCGACCAGACGCCTCTGCCAGAGACGGGAAGAAGCGACCGGAACCAGCGGGTCCTGCTCGCCATGAAACAGGCGCACGGGCAGGTTGAGGGCATTCGCCGCCAGCGCTTCGAGGCCGGGCGTGGTGACGGGGCAGACCGGGGCCACCGCGGCCCATAGGTCCGGACGGGTCAAGGCCATCCGCAGCGCGCCGCCTCCGCCCATCGAGATGCCGGTCAAAAAGACCCGGTCCTCGTCCACGGGGAACCTTCGTTCTACGTCCGCCAGTACATCGTAGACATCTCTCTCGGCGATCCCCTGATAACCCATGGTTCCCCGCGCCAGCGGGCTGGCCACCAGGAAGTCCACATCGCGCGGACGGAAGAAACGCAGCGGCGCCAAGCTTCCATCCGCCACGCGGCTCGTCTGGCCAAAGACCCGGATCAGGCCAACCTCGGGGCTGATGTCCTCGGCGTGGAGACTCAGTACCAGGGGGTACTTCTTGGACGGATCGAAGCTGGCCGGGACATACAGGGCGTAGGGCTGAATGGAATCGTCGACTTTCGACATGAACGACGCCATTTGCGGTCCGGTACTGACAGACTGGGCAAACAGCAGTTCCGGCAGGACGGTTACGGCGCTCAAGATCCTCCACATCGGCGTTAGGTTCCTGGCTTGACTAGCAGCGGATTGAGGAGCGGCTGACCGCTAGAGTTCTTTGCGGCGCATCAGCTCCTGCTCGGCCCGGAACCAGTCTTCCCAAGGCGAGCCGCCCTTACCTCCACGGGCCTCCCAATACGAGTAAGCGAGACGGGCGATTTCTTCCTCCGCGGGGGCGCTCAGATCGTCATCCCCGCCCATGGTGCGCGCCATCACGTTCGGCTTTGGCGTGTTCACAACCCTGGCCGACTTCATAACGCCACCTCCACTCACATTGTAGACCTCGACAGGTAGCCCTGCACAGCCAGACAGCCCTGTGGAACCGGCTATGCTATCACTCATGAATCTCGGGTTTATTGGGCTGGGAAAAATGGGCGCCGGAATGGCGCGGAACCTCCTTCGAGCAGGGCACCGCATGGTGGTGTACAACCGGTCGCGCGAAAAAGCAGAAGCGTTCGTGGCCGCAGGAGCAAGCGTGGCCGATACGCCCTGCCAGGCCTGCTGGGGCTGTGAAGCCGTCTTCACCATGCTCGCCGATGACCACTCGATGGAGGAAATTGTCTTCGCAGAGAGCGGGTTGTTGTCCGCGCTCGCCGAGGGCGGTGTTCATATTGCATCGACCACTATGAGCACGGCGCTGGCGCGGCGCCTAGAGACCGAACACGCCCGAAGGGGGCAGCAATTTGTTAGCGCGCCGGTTTTCGGGCGGCCTGAGGCCGCCGAAGCGCAGAAACTGCTGATCGTAGCGGGGGGAGCCGAACCGGCCTTAGCCCGCTCGCAGCCGCTGTTTGACGTTCTCGGCCGCCAGACCTTTATCGCGGGCGCCGAGCCCTGGCAGGCCAACGCCGTCAAGCTCTGCGGCAATTTTATGATCGCGAGCCTGATCGAAACTTTCGGCGAAGCCTTTGCCACTCTGCGCAAAGCGAATGTCCCGCCGCAACTCTTCCTGGAGGTGATGAACACGCTGTTCGGGTCGCCGATCTACGCGAACTACGGCCGTATGATCGCCGCCGAAAAGTTCGAGCCCGCCGGCTTTGCTCTCGCGCTGGGCCTGAAGGACGTTCGGCTGGCGCTGGCAGCAGCCGAAGAACTGACCGCGCCCATGCCCCTCGCCAGCCTCCTAAAAGATCAGTTCCTCGCCGCCCTCGCCGCCGGCCAGGCCGAGCTGGATTGGTCCAGCATGGCGCGAGTCGCGGCCCGCAACGCAGGGTTGTGATACCGACCGCAATCTTCTCACCAAGGTGTCGTTTCCTCTACGGTCTTCCTCGTTTGTGAACGAATCATTTTGGACTGTTCTGGACCGAAACAATGGGAGAGTGCGTCTGCGGTTGCGCATTTCGGCCCACACCCTGAGGCGGCGGATGGCGATCCCCGAGCGAGGGCGGCAATCATTGCGGGACAGTTTGGGTTTCAATATTCGGAAAATAGCGGTCCCACGTGCTGGTTGTAACCCTTGAGCCGAACTTTCGCGCCTTGACTCTTAGGTTTTCGTGCTGTCAATATACTATCGATCAATAGTGAGGGAGATCTCTCGCACGGTAGGGCCGAAGTGGGCCCTCGTGGTCCAACTTCAGGGAGTGTTAACATGCGTTCTGGGAAAACCGTGAGGCGAATTTTCACGGAGCGACTCGCGCACTGCGCTCTCGCCACCGCTTTTGTATTGGCAGCGTGCAGCACGGTCTTTAGTCAGGCGGCGAAGCTCGAAAACGGCGAAATTGACGTGGTACAGGTCCGGCCGAACTTCTACATGATCGCTGGGGCTGGCGGAAACATCGGTGTGCAGATTGGCGCCGATGGTGTCGTGCTGGTAGATTCGGGAACCGAAGCCGCATCCGACCGCGTCCTGGCCGCGATCCGTAAGCTGACACAGCTGCCCATCCGCTACGTCATCGACACCGGCGCGGACACTGATCACGTGAGCGGCAACGCCCGGCTTGCGAAGGCAGGACAAACCATCTTCGTCAACCCGCTCGGTAATTCGAGCTTTCTCAACTCGATGACCAACGGAGGTGCTGCCGCCATTCTGGCGCATGACAGCGTTCTTAAGAGGATGAGCGTGCCCACCGGGAAGACCCCCGCGTTTGCCGTCGAGACCTGGCCCACGGAAGCGTTTTATACGAACAGAAAGTCGCTGCGGATGAACGACGAAGGGATCGAAGTGCTTTACCAGCCCGCGGCCCATAGCGATGCCGACAGCTTCGTCTTTTTTCGCAGATCCGACGTAGTCGCGGCCGGAGATATCCTAGACACGACGCGCTTTCCGGTAATCGATGTGGCCAAAGGAGGCAGCGTCCAAGGCGAGATCGAGGCCCTCAACCGGTTGATCGCCTTAGCGATTCCACCGGGACCGTTCATCTACGAAGGAATCGGGACGTACGTGATTCCCGGGCACGGGCGGCTCTGTGAGCAACTGGATGTTGTAAACTACCGCGATATGGTCGTGGTCGTCCGCGACGTGGTTGCGGATATGATCAAGCAGGGAATGACCCTCAATCAGATTAAAGAGACTTCGCCTGCCAAGCCCTATGAAACGGAGTTTGGTACGCAGCCGGGCGCTACCAACGCGTTTGTCGAAGCGGTTTACAAGAGCTTAACCGCCAAGAAATAGTGCCGTGGCATCGGGAGAGACAAGCCGCATGGGATATCGCATTGTCAACCGATTATTCGCGCTGACGCTTGCCGTCGTGCCGCTCGTGGCGCAGGCTCCGCGAGGCGGGCGCGGCGGTCCGCCACAGAGTCCTAAGGCCATGGCGCCGATCGATTTAACCGGCTACTGGGTTTCGATCGTGGATGAGGACTGGCGCTTCCGCATGGTGATGCCTGCGCCTGGCGATTACCAGGGTGTTCCGATGACGGTGGCGGCCCGCCAGCTCGCCGACGCTTGGGATCCAGCCAAAGATGAAGCGGCCGGTGAGCCGTGCAAAGCCTACGGGGCACCGGCCCTGCTGCGCCAGCCGGAACATCTTCGCTTTACGTGGCAGGACGACCGGACGATGCGCCTGGACGCCGATGCTGGAACCCAAACGCGCCTCTTTCACTTCGGAGATTGGAAGGCTCCCGCGGGCCCGCCGACCTTGCAGGGAGATTCGATAGCCGCGTGGGAAGTTCGGCGCCAGCCGGGTAATCCGGCGCCCGATCCCGGCGCGCCGCCGCAAGGAAAAGGGTCGCTGAAGGTGACCACATCACACCTAAAAGCGGGTTATCTGCGGAAAAACGGCGTTCCGTATAGCGAAAATGCGGCTCTGGCCGAATACTACGACATGATCAAGGAGCATAACGGCGATCTGATGCTAGTGGTCACGATCGTCGTGACCGACCCCCAGTATCTGCGCGAACCGTTTATCATCACTTCACATTTCAAGAAGCAAGTCAGCGACGACGGGTGGCATCCCACGCCGTGTTCCGCGAAATGGTAACGGAAGGGAATCAACGATGACACGCAATCCAATGAGCCTCACTGCAGTGCTGTTGCTCTCGATGGGCTTACCTGTGCTGGCGCAGATCGATTTGTCGGGGTCGTGGCAATCCAAGAATCACGAGGACGCGTTGGAACGCGGTGCCGGCCCGAACCCCGGTGACTTCACCGGAATTCCCTTCAACGAATCCGGCCGTGCCATGGCCCTGACGAATTCCCAATCCCAACTCTCGATGCCGGAGCGGATCTGCGCGTTTTACTCCCAGTGGCACATGATGGTCGGCACGTTCGGCGTGAAGATCTGGAACGAAACCGATCCGGTGACGGGAAGGACCATTGCCTGGGCGGTTGGCGCATGGGAAGATCGGGCGCAAATGACGATTTGGATGGACGGGCGCCCTCATCCCTCGAAGAATGCTCCGCACAGCCAAGCCGGCTTCACCACCGGCGTTTGGGACGGCGACGTGCTAACCGCCTACACCACGCACATGCTAACCGGGTACCTTCGCCGCAACGGCGTCATGACCAGCGACCAGGCTACGATGACGACCCATTTTATTCGTCATGGAGATATGCTGACGCTGGCATCGCAACTCGAAGACCCGATCTATCTGAGCGAGCCCTACTACATCACCCGGACCTTTGTAAATACCACTGCACTCATGAACTCGGGAGGCCCGCCCTGCATCCCGGGCGACGAGGGGGTGCCCGAGGGCACGGTTCCGCATTATCTGCCGGGAAAAAATCCTTTGGTCGATGAGATGACCAAACTCTACAACATTCCCAGGGAGGCCGCCATGGGCGGAGCGGAAACCATGTACCCGGCCTTCCGCGAAAAAATCAAGGACAAGTTCACGATGCCGGCCAAGTGTCAGCGGAACTGTGGCGGGCCGCCACCCGGGCAGAATTAGCCGAGATGGATTTTATTCAAGAGTGGCTTTAGCCGGCCGAGGGAACCCGACAGCCTTCGTGTACAGCGTAGGATTGGCTGAAGCCCACCAAATCAGGCTGCCCAACAATACTCTCCTGACTCTCGATCGAATGGAGGACTGCGCCTGCTTGTCGCACACCTGGCACAACCGCCGCGATATCCGAGGAGGTTGATGGGGTCGAAGGCGACATCGATATGTCCCTGAGGCGGCAAGGCATAATTAGTGCGGGAAATTCAGGCTCGTAGCGGGCCGGTGACGCGGGCGGGTGCCATGCGCCGATGCTTGGTGATCCCGACGCTTGGTGATCGAGGATCACGCGGCTCTATCGGCGCATTTTTGGAACGGGCTGGGGACGTGGATCCGGTGGAGTTTTATCTAGCGTGACTGCTCTTTTGTGCGGCCTCCGCGGCGGCCGTGAGGGGTTGGCGCCTGCGAACACAACAATCACTCTACGTTACTTCGGTCCGATGTACTCACCGGCTGCTTCTTGCCAGGACAGGGTGACCGCCCTCGACCGGCACTTAGCGTCGGTTACGCTTTCGCGAGCACGCTGCCGTAACCGGTAGCGCGCGGGTTAAGGCCTACGAAGCGCACGGCATTCATCAGTGCATGGGGCGTGCTCGAGACTACAGGCACCTGGCAGGTGGCCTCCAGCGGAGCCAAAAGATCGATCGTCTTCAAACCGCCGCAAGAAATCAGCAGGGTATCGGCTCCACCGGCAGTCGCAAACACACTGGCGCTGAAATCGAACAACTGCTCCTGGGAGACCGCGTTGGTGGCGCGGATCAGATTCAGTCCCTTGATGATCGATACCTCAAAACCGCTCTCCTTTAAGAATCGCTCGAGCGTGGCGTTCACGATATCGGTATACGCAGTCGCCACGGCCACTCGGTTGGCGCCCGCTACCCTTAGGCCATCCACAATTCCGTTGGACATCGAGGTTGCGGGCAGGCCCGTGGCCTGGTGTACTCTTTCGATCAATTCTTGATTGAAAGCCGCGCCCTTGTAAAACGTGAGTGAGGTTCCCATGATCGAAATCGCCGTGGCGCCACGCTCTCTCAGTTTCATGGCTGCGGGGACAATGCGCGGCACGGCTTCGTTGTAGCTCTCGATGGTCATGCCATTGAAGGCCAGCCCTTCGGCCAGAAACGTGACGCCCTTGGGGTAGAGGAGCCGGGCTTCTGGTGGAACCGGATAGTTGGCGGGCGGGAAGATCATGCCGATGACCGGTTCGGCCGCCGAGACCATGGGAGCAGTGAGTGCAATAGCCGCGGTGTGCAGAAACTGGCGGCGGGACTTGTCGGTCATGTGAAGGAAACCTCGCTCAGGGTTGAGTATACGCCGGATAATGGCCGGATGGCGATTTGGGCCGGCCTCGGCTGCGAGTCCGTCCCGCATTTGCTGGCAACCCTTTCGGCCTCCGTTTTGCGCCCTTAATTTTCGGGGCTTAAGAAGTTCACTCCGGCGGCTGGCCGGCCATTAAGCACGGCGGCATGTTCCAGGACGCGCCGGGCGTAGTCGGCGACCATGCGGACTCCCTCTTCATAGCGCTGATTGGGATTCCCGGGACCACCGTTGTACGCCCCGACGGCGCTGGCGACGTCCCCGTGGAACCGGTCAAGCAAATTGCGGAAGAGAAGGCCGGCATACGTCGTGAGGACCGCCGGGTCCACATCATCGGGATTCAGCTCCTTTGGCGGCTGCAGACGAGGCGGCAATTGGGAGTAATCACGCGTATCTTTCAGGTAGAGGGTGTGAGCGTAACGCAAGGTCTCTCGGGTGATCTGCCACAC
>JAGWQP010000082.1 GCA_028876805.1 Acidobacteriota bacterium
CAGACGTGTCGGTCGGCGACGGCGTCTACAAATCCACCGACGCGGGAAAGACCTGGACGCACCTTGGCCTGCGCAACGCCCAGGGCATCCCCGCGCTGGAGGTCGACCCGCGGAACCCCAATCGTGTTTTTGCGGCGGCCCTCGGGCATCCGTTCGGAGCGAGCGAAGAGCGGGGCATCTACCTGTCGACCGACGGCGGACAGAATTGGCAGAAGACTCTTTCGAAAGACGCGAACGTCGGCGGCTCGGACGTGGCGATAGATCCCGCGAATCCCGATGTTGTCTATGCCTCGTTGTGGCAGGTTCGCCTCGGCCCGTGGGAAGACGGCAACCAATACAGCGGCACGGGCGGGGGCCTTTTCAAATCGACGGATGGGGGAAAGACCTGGCGCGCGCTCTCCGGCGGCCTGCCGAAGGGGATCATTCAAGTGAACGTGGCCATCGCGGCGAGCCAGCCGAGACGCCTTTACGCTGCCGTGGCTACCAATGAGCCGAGCGTCGGGATCTACCGATCCGATGACGCCGGGGAAAACTGGACACGCATCACCAGCGATCCGCGGCCGGCGTTGCGTATCGGCGGAGGCGACTTGCCCGTGCCCCGCGTGGATCCGAAAAACCCGGACGTCGTTTACAGCGCGAGCATCGTCACCATGCGCTCGACCGACGGAGGCAAAACGTGGGCGAGCCTCCGCGGCGCGCCTGGCGGCGATGACTATCAGAATCTTTGGATCAATCCCAACTTTCCAAACATCCTTCTGCTGGTCAGCGACCAGGGCGCGCTCGTCAGCGTGAATTACGGCCAAACGTGGAGCTCCTGGTACAACCAGCCGACCGGCCAGCTGTACCACGCGGCTACGACGAATTCTTTCCCTTACTTGGTGTGCAGCGGCCAGCAGGACAGTGGCTCGGTGTGCGTCTCGAGCCGCGGCAAAGACGGCCAAATCACTTTTCGCGAGTGGCATCCCGTGGGCATCATCGAATACGGCTACGCCGCGCCCGATCCGCTAAACCCGGACATTGTTTACGGCGCAGGCCGGCGCGAAGTTTCCAGATTTTCGATTTCCACCGGGCAATTCCAGAACGTCACGCCGGTTCCGGCAGCTGACCCAAAGGTGCGCGCCGACCGCACCCAGCCGATTGTTTTCTCCCCCGTCGATCCGCATGTTCTCTATACCACCACGAATTTCCTTTACAAGACCACCGATCGCGGTCAAACCTGGCAACCCATCAGCCCCGATCTTGCGCGCGAGCACGGCTCGGTCCCTGCGAGCCTCGGCGACAGCGCTCGGAAGGATCCGAACGCGGATCGGATTCGCGGCGTCATCTATGCCCTGGCACCTTCGTTCAAGAACGTGAACACCATTTGGGCGGGCACCGACGACGGCCTGCTCTGGGTGACGCGGGACGGCGGCGCCAACTGGAAAGACGTCACGCCACCCGAGATCACCCCCTGGAGCAAGGTCACGCAGTTTAGCGCTTCGCATTTCGATGACGAGACCGCCTATGCTTCGGTCAGCCGCTTTCGCATCGACGATCTCCGTCCGTACATTTACCGCACGCATGACGGCGGGAAGACCTGGCGTCTGGTCACCAACGGGCTGCCGGAGGGCGCGCCGGTCGATGCCGTCCGTGAAGATTCCGTGCGCAAGGGCTTGCTGTTCGCCGGAACGGAAACGAGCGTGTGGGTCTCCTTCGACGATGGCGACCATTGGCAGTCGCTCGAGCTCAACTTGCCGCACACCTCCATGCGCGATCTGTGGATTCACGACGACGATTTGATAGTGGCCACGCACGGCCGCTCGTTCTGGATTCTTGACGACATTTCGCCGCTGCGCCAGCTCACGGCATCGCTTGCTCAATCCGAAGCGCATCTTTTCAAGCCGGCAGCGGCTTATCGCGTCCGGCGCAACACCAATACCGACACGCCAATGCCGCCCGACGAGCCCACCGCCGAGAATCCTCCGAGCGGCGCGATCATCGATTATTTTCTCGCCCAGGCTTCCTCGACTCCCCTGACCCTCGAAATCCTCGACGCGCAAGGAAAGATCGTGCGCAAATTCTCGAGCAACGACAAACCCGAGCCTTCCCCGGAAGAGCTCGCCAAAGAGTTGATCCCGCCCTATTGGATTCGCATGTCCAAACCTATTTCGAGCACCGCTGGAATGCATCGCTGGGTGTGGGATCTGCGCTACCCGTCGCCGCGCGCGATACGCTCGGAATATCCCATCTCCGCCGTTCCCCGAGACACACCGCGTGTGCCCGAGGGCCCTATGGCAATTCCAGGGGAGTATACGGTCCGCCTTACGGTCAACGGACACAGCCTTACGGAACCTCTGGCCGTGAAGATGGACCCACGCGTAAAAAGCTCCCAGCAGGAGCTCGAGCTCCTGCTCGAGAAACAGCAGCTGCTGGCGGGCATGATGACCGAAAACACCGAGGCGGTTAGCGAGGCGCGTGCTCTCCGTGAGCAGCTCCAAAAACTAACGGGCAAAGCCGCGGTGGCTACCGTGGGAAGCACGCCGACTTCACCGGGCGAAAAAATCTCCGGCCCGCTTGCCCAGGCCGTCGCCGCTTTTGACAAGAAACTGACGGCGATTCTAGGCGGCGGTGGCCCCGGGGGTTTCCTAGCCGCAGCGTCGCCTTCGCCGACCCTGAGTCGCACGGCGGGCACGATCGGCGCGCTGTACGGCGAGATTGACCGGGCTGACGCCGCCCCGACGGCCGCACAGCTTGCCGCCATCAACGCTGCAGAAAGTGACGCGACCGCTACGCTTAAACTGTGGCAGGACTTTCGATCGACGGATCTTCCCGCCCTCAATCGCCAGCTCAAATCTGCAGGTCTTGGGGAACTCCAGCCGGGTTCTTCCGGACGCGTGGCGAGCGAAGAAAACGGCGACATCGAGTGAGATTCCGCGTGGGCGGCCACCGCTTCCGGAATAGCCCAGGGAGCCGCGGCAAGTGTCCAAAAACACCCTGGCCGGGCAAAAAAACCATTGGCTATCGCGGCAAAAACCTGCTATAGGAGATACACCGGCGGCCCACATCTAAGTTGGGGTTGTCCCCGATTGCCCACCCATGTGGGGTGCGGAAAAGTAGAGGCGGCAACGACCGGCCGCCATCAGAAGTCAATGTCGGAGCCTCCAGCCCCTGGACGGAGGATAGGGTGTCCCGGAAAGAACTATTCTGGATTGCAGGATCCGCAGGAATAACGCTTTTGGCGTTGGGCCTGCTTGCCAATTCTACCTCTCTGCTCAGGCGCTCACAGAGCGAGGAAGCCCCGGCGTGGAGTCAGAAGACCATCAGCGCGGGTTATGTCGGAAGCCAGCTCAAGGAAATCGACAAAACGCACTCCTCCCTGATTATCTCCTATGATCTGGAGAACAACACGGATACGGATTTTCATGTTGCCGACGGACCCGGCGTGGTTATTCTGAGCAAACTGAAATCCGATGGAAGCTACAGCCAGGAGCAGCCGGTTCGGCTTTCCTATCCCGTTTTTTTGCCGGCAAGGCAGCATGCGCGGATGGCCATTGAAATCAACGGGCTGTTTAACTGGCCGGGGGATGCAGACGCGGGCTACCTCGACAAGATGCGAAACTTTGTCAGGGATCGGCTTGAGAATGTCGGGGAGTTTGTTCTGTTCGATCAAACCAATCACTGGCAGCTCGAGCTCCCGAGCGGCTGGGAGCAGCTTCAGGAAGCTGCCCAAGCGAGTAATTGATGCGCCGAGCCAAAGACGCACCAGGAGGCCCCAAAGGTTGCTTCAGAAGAGCCTGGTTTATGCCGCTTAGAAACGCATAAGACCCAGCCGGCAGGATGAACTATGTCTTCTTCACCGGTAGTTTCCACTGACAAGGCAAAACGCGAGGAGCGGCGCCGCTCTTCGCGCGAAGTGCTCAATCACTACGTGGTGCTGGTGTACTTTGGCGAGGACAATTGGGGCAAGCTCACCAACATGAGCGAGAACGGAATGGCCTTTGAGTTCTCCAGGCCCCCGGCGCTGCATGAGCGAGTCAACTTCACCTTTCAAGTCATGGGCTGTATGCCCGTGCCGCAGGATGCGAGCGTTCTCGGCGAATCGTTCGAAGCGGCCGGCGAAATCGTGTGGCTGCGGGAGTTTGAGAGAATTGCCGGAGTACATTTTGTCGAGCTGGCCGAAGGGAACCGGAAACATATCCGGCAGTGGATGACCTTCGAGGCGTCCACGAACCCGCTTGGCCCACCCAAGGGCGACAAAGAAGAAGTGCTCCCGACGGCAACGGAAACAACGGAGTCGCCCGTTGCCCTCACTCCTTTGCCCGAAGAACCGGAAGCCGTCAGCCAGGCAGAAACCAAGGAGAGTTTGGCTGAACCGGAACCGCATACGCCGGAATCGCTGGCCGAGCGGGAGGAAGTGCCGGAGTCGCTGCTGACCTTGGCCATGCTCGAGGACGTGGCGCCGGCGCTCGCCGAGCGGGACGAGACCGTCCTATGGCAGCCCAACCCCAAGTCGGCTCCCTCCTCGCAGCCCTCGGTAGCGCGGTTGACATTCCTGGTTGTTGCCGGCTGCCTTGCGGCGTTTGCGGCGACTGCCGGCGTAAGAATCTTCATGACCCGCGCGTCGCACCGCGCAGAAGCCGCGGAAAACGCTCTGGGATCGCCCCCGGCCGGGGAGCCGGCCGGCGAAGCCACGGTTTCCTCTTCCGGCTCTTCGCCGGTTGTTCCGGGCGCTTCCGCTGCCGAAGCCGGCCCGCCTTTTCAGGTAGAGGTGCTGGACGCGAGCGGGAAACGCTGGATGCTGTGGTTTGTTCACAGCGATTCCCAGAAAGGGAGCGATCAGATTTCGCGTCGCGTGGGGACCGAGTCTCCGACCAGCGCCACGAAGAGGAAAGACGCGGCCGAGGCCGAGACGCCTCACACATTTACGCTCGAGGCTCCCAACATCAATCGCCCTGGAGGCGGTAGTTCCCAGGCGAACAATCCAGCGGAGGAAGCACCCGCAATTCAAACCGACTCGGCGGTCTCACAGGAAGAACCGATGGGCGGCGCGCTCGGCAGCCGCGTGACGCCTCCGGCTCCGGCTGTGAACACCGTCGTTGGGGGTATGGTTCAGATGGCGCGCCTGATTCACCAGGTGCCGCCGGCTTATCCTGCGATTGCAAAATCAACGCACGTCAGCGGAGATGTCGTGGTGGATGCGCTGATCGACGCGAACGGCAACGTTAAGACCGCAAAAGTGCTTTCCGGCCCCGCCATGTTGCAGCAGGCGGCTATCGAAACGGTGCGCCAGTGGAAGTACGAACCCGCGCGGCTGGATGGGCAAGCGGTGGCAATGCATCTCACGGTAACCGTGAAATTCCGCCTGAACTGAAAAGCTCCACGGCAAATTGTTCCTCAGGCAGGAAACCCTCGTGCCTGGTTCGAAAGCCCCTTAAATTTAAGGTTCTCCGCTCGGAAACCTGACTAAGGCTCTCTGGGATCACCGGGGCGGAAACTCTGGCCTACGACGAATTCTGCAAAATCCGGCATTGATCGAGATTCCGATCTCCGCATTTGGAGGGAGGCGAAAGCGGAGCATGCGCAGCTAAAATGACCTGCTCCTATCCCGCCCGTGCGAAATGAGGCAAAGTACCTCGAGGCCTCGATGGCGCATCCATTCATGATTGCGACAGCCGTCGGAGTCAAGCAGGGGCAGGGATTCGCTGGCCCCCCTGAAATTCGTCTTTAGAGGATCGCCCATGCTGCGATTTGCCGGAGCTGTGCTAACCGTATTCCTGGCCGTCCAGGTGTCAGCGGCGAATGCGCAGGAAGGGAAGCCGCTGCCGCAGGCGGATGAACGCTACAAAGCGGACATCATGGTGGTGGTGGCGCATCCCGATGACGAGGCCGCGGTAACGCCCTATCTCGCGCGCGCACTCGACGAACACCGACGCATCGCGGTGGTTTTTGGTACGCGCGGGAGCAGCGGCTCAAACGAAGCCGGGGCTGAGCAGGCGGCGGCGCTCGGTGAGGTGCGCGAGATCGAGGCCCGCAATGCGCTCGAGACGCTTGGCATCAACAACGTATGGTTTCTCAGCGGCAAGGATACGGCGACGCAGGACGTTTTGGTGTCACTGGCACATTGGGATCACGGTGAAACTCTGGAGCAAATGGTGCGGCTGGTGCGGCTGACGCGGCCGGAGGTCATCCTAACTTTTCTGCCGGGCACGTTTATCGGCGAGGATCATGGTGACCATCAGGCTTCCGGTGTGCTGGCCACCGAGGCCTTTGATCTGGCGGGGAACCCGGCGGTATTTCCCGAGCAGCTTGCCGGTCCGATGAAGCGGCTCGAACCCTTCCTCGAAAACCTGCGGCCATGGCAGGTGA
>JAGWQP010000083.1 GCA_028876805.1 Acidobacteriota bacterium
AACCGCTTTGTGCCAGCGGCGCAATGCCAACTGATAGCAATTGTTCTCGGGCCGTTCGCCTCTGCACCGGCGGGCATTCTGGTCTTCACGGATAACCCCCACTTCGATGAGGGCAGAGTCCACCTCAAGGGAGCGGACCAACCAAGAGCTGTTCCACCTCATAGAGCGTTACCGACAGCTCCTCGGCGCTCATGTCGGGGAAGAGATAATCGCCCGATAGACGCCCCCAGCCTCCTGTGCCGTCGCAGTTCATTGCTTATTCGCCTGGGGGCTTGCCCGCCTCGACAGGGTGAATGTTGATGATTTGCCGGCACCAACGGAGCTCCATCAGCCCCGCTGATTTCCTGGCGTATGTTGTCCCGAATATTCGCGGATCACCTCGCGCTTGCCGGCGATTGTGACAGGCTTCTCGATGCCCTCGTGGGCACGCCTGAGGGCTTCGTCTTCCAGGCAATCAATCGCTTGTTCGCGTGCGTCCTCATAGTCCGCTTTGAAGGTCGCGTCTTCCTTCAGCCAACGGTAGAACGTGTCGCGGCAGATGTCCGTCGTCTTGCAAGCCCTCGTCACGCTGGCACAGGTCTTGAACGCGGTGAGCGCGGCCGGTTTTTTTTAGGTGTCCGTTCTAGTCAGGTATTTCCCTGTTACGGTCGGGCTTTTTGCCCCTCATTTCGTGGGCCCACTGCTATTTTGACGCGCAACAAAAGCGTGCCGCTGTGTTTCGGCCTGTGGGGTGGGTAACCATCACTCCGGCCTCGACAGGCGATTCTACGTCGTGGCGTTGCTTCTGCGCGGGTTTGGCGAGAAACTATGCGCTTTCTCCAAATGCTGTCTTGGCATGGGCCGCCTGCGCTTCCGACAAGATCCGCTTCTGCTTGATCCGGCACATGCGGATTGCAATCCGTGCGTTCTCGATGCCGGTGATCTTCACATCCTGGACGCGCTTGCCCCGGGTATTCTTGCTGATGTCGCCCATCCACAGATTGCCGCCAAGGGCCGCCCATCTCGAGCTCGAGCGCATGGCCGGCTCGCCATCTAGCACCATCAGGCACAGTTCGACGCCGTCGAAGTAGAGCTACCCGCAGGCAGCCTTGGGTGATCTGGTCGTTGCATTCGTCTCGTGTGCCTTTCAACCGGTGCTGTTCGGCAAACGTTTCGATTCTAGTCAATGGAGTTCCTTTCTAAAAAAACGGATAGACTTGTCCTCGAATGGACAACTTGCGGAGGATTGGCGCACCGCACGTACCAAATGGCACCGCTAAGGGCAAGAGGTTCAACGAGGAATCAGCAGGTTGCGCGGGTGTGGTACACCTAACAGGTATGTCTGAATTCGTCGCTCGTGAGAATACCCTTGCCTCCTGCGGCCGCCGCTCGTTTCTGCGGGCAGCCCTGGGCGCTGCCGCCCTTGTCCCAGCTGCCGCGCAACAGGCGTCGGTCTCCGGGACACCCACACCCCGCAGTTGGTCGCCCGACCAGCCCGTCTCATATCCCGATCCGGATGTCGTCGCGCTCGACAATCGCTTCCGGCGTTACATGGTCGGCAATACGGTCATCCAGCGCCTCCACACCGGCACTCTGTGGGCCGAAGGCGTGGCCTGGAACGGCGTGGGCCGGTATCTGGTCTGGAGCGACATCCCGAACAACCGCCAGCTGCGCTGGATTGAAGAGGACGGCCGAGTCACGGTCTTTCGCGCGCCCTCCGGCTTCAGCAACGGCAACACCTTCGATTTCGAAGGGCGCCAACTCTCGTGCGAGCACGGAAATCGGCGCGTTGCGCGCTACGAGTACAATGGCGCCGTCACAGTGATCGCCGACCACTTTCAGGGCAAACGGCTCAATTCGCCCAATGACATCGTGGTGCACCCGGACGGGGGTATCTGGTTCACTGACCCAATCTATGGCATCCGCGGCTACTACGAGGGCTTTAAGGCGGACTCAGAGATCAAAGAAGCGGTCTACCGCGTGGACCCGAAAACTGGTCAGATCGACAAGGTGACCGACGAGCCCAATGAGCCCAATGGCATCTGCTTCTCCCCCGACTACAAAAAGCTCTACATCGCGGACACGGGTACTCCGCGGGAGGTTCGCGTCTATGATCTCGAGGGGAAAACGCTCCGCAACAGCAAGCGCTTCGTGCAGCTCGATGTGCCCGGCGGCGGGGGTCCCGCGGCAGCCGACGGCATTCGCTGCGACGCCGACGGCAACCTCTGGTGCGGCGCCCGTCCGGGCGTCCAGGTGATCGCACCCAACGGCGACCGTATCGGCATGATCCGTCTGCCCGAGAACTGCGCCAACATCTGCTTCGGCGGCACGCGGCGGAACCGACTGTTTATGGCCGCCAGCCAGTCCCTCTATGCGGTGTACGTGGATATCGTGGGCGCGCACATCGCATAACCCTTACGCGACGGCCCCGACCAGGTCTCCGATTTTTTGAGAGAGCGAAAACAACGTAGAGATCGGAACCAACCCGGCCAATTGACGACGTCCGATGCTGGCTAGTCCAGACGAGGCCATGCAGCCGCATTCGGCGCACACCGGCCTGCCCCCGAATTGGCACGGCGTGATCCGGGTTTTCAGGTCCGCAGACACACACACCGTGCTCTGGGCAAAGATGCACTCTTCGGGTGCCGCCGGCGGACGCAGATATCCATCGAGCACAGCGCGCGGCATATCCACCTTCGGAAACCTTGCTGCGACCGACCGAAGCTGCCGCACCGCGGCATGACGGTCCGCCACTGTGAGGCGTTCTTCGCAATCCTCGTTCTGCTGCGGTGTGAAGAGGCTGAACCAGATCTTGCGCACTTCCGGACGGCGCGACCAGAAATCAGCGAAGTCGAGCAAGTAGGTGTCGCGGCGCAGCATGGGCGCCGTGATGGTGCAATGGATGATCGGGCTCTGGCCCTGAATGTGCTTGAGAATGCGGTCGTAAGTCGCCGGCTTGCGGCGCCGGTCGTGCTCTTCCGGCAAGCCATCGACAGAGACTGCCAGGTGCAGCGACGAGATCGCGGCCCAGTGCTCCGGGATCGGCCGCACGGCGCTGGTGACCAGTTGCACTTCAACGCCCATTGCATCTAATTTGGGCAGCAGACGGTCCAGTTCGCGCCAGCGCACCATAGGCTCGCCGCCAACGATCGAAACGTGAATGGGGCGGTACCGGCGCACCATCGCCACGATGCCATCGACCAACTCGTCACCTCTGCGGTCCGTCAATTGCAGAAGGGTCGCCTGGTTTCCCAAATGCTCCGGGCCGTACGCGTAACACCCGGGACAAGACAGCGGACATTCCTTGGTGATCTCGATGGACAGCAGAGGCCGGTAGCCGCGCAGGATCCGTCCCCAGGCGGGCAGCAGGTCCGACTTTTTCATCTTGAGTTTCCAGACGCGATTTGATCGGGGTACGTCTCAGATTTGCCCTGCTGGGCGCCGGAAACTGTGACCTAGAATACGAAACAATCCGCCGAACCTCGCGAAGTGGTTCAGCCTGAGGGGTTGCTCTCCTTCACCACAAAATTCACCAGCTTATCGGGAACCAGGATCACCTTGACGATCTGCCTGCCTTCGAAAAACGGCTTCACCTTGTGGTCGGTTCGAGCCAACGCTTCAAGTTGATCCTTCGACGTGCCGAATGGCACCTGGATCCGGCCCCGCAGCTTGCCGTTGACCTGAACCACGACTTCCGCCAAGTCTTCCTTGGCCAGTTCTGGGTCGAAGGCCGGCCAGGGCTGGCGGAAGACCGGGCCGTCGTTGCCGAGTTCGTGCCAGATTTCCTGCGAAACATAAGGCGCAAACGGCGCCAGCATCAACGCGAGCCTCTCGACGGCTTCGCACATGGGCTCGGCCGAGATAGCCGGCTCTTCTGCATACAGCACATTGACCAGCTCCATGATCGAAGAGATCGAGGTATTGAAGTGCCAACGGGTTTCGAAGTCTTCGGTGATCTTCTTCAGCGTCTGGTGTAGCTTGCGACGAACCCTGCGGTCCGTTTCGTTCGGCGCCGGAAAGTGGCCGCGACCGGTGTTACGCGTCGCAAACCGGTAGACGCGGCCGAGGAACCGGTAGATGCCTTCTGCGCCGTCGCTGCGCCAGTCCACTTCCTTCTCCGGTGGAGCGGCAAACAGGACAAACATGCGGGCGGTGTCGGCGCCGAATTTTTCAGCCAGCATGTCGGCGCCCACCACGTTGCCCTTGGACTTCGACATCTTGGCGCCCTCGGCAATCACCATGCCCTGTGTGAACAGACGCTTGGCCGGCTCGCTGTTTTCGATCAAGCCGATGTCACGCATCACCTTGGTGAAAAAGCGCGAGTAGATCAGGTGCAAAATGGCGTGTTCGACGCCGCCGATGTACTGGTCGATTTCGAACCAGTAGGCGATCCTGGCCGGAGCAAAGGGCATGCGATCGTTGTGCGGATCGCAGTAGCGGTAGAAGTACCAGGACGAATCGATGAAGGTGTCCATGGTATCGGTCTCGCGCCGGGCCGCGCCACCGCACTTCGGGCACGTCACATTGACAAACCCGGGCACGTTCTCGAGAGGCGAACGGCCGGATCCGGTGATCTCGACACGCTCGGGAAGAACCACCGGAAGCTGGTCTTCCGGAACGCCGACAGGGCCGTCCGTTTGGCAATGGATCACGGGAATGGGCGTGCCCCAGTAGCGCTGGCGGGAGATGCCCCAGTCCTTGATACGATACGTGATCGCCGCCTTCCCAAACCCCTCCTGCTCCGCGTAAAGGCTCATCTTACGGCGGGCCTCTTCGCTGTGCAACCCGGACCACGGCCCGGAGCTTTCGACAACGCCGTCTTCGGTGAAGGCCTGTTTCGGGTTGACGGCGAGCGCGCCATCGACCGGGCGGATCACCGGGCGGATCGGAATGCCGTATTTGCTGCAGAACTCGAAATCGCGTTCATCATGCGCCGGCACGGCCATAATCGCGCCCGTGCCGTAACCCATCAGCACGAAGTTGCCGACCCACACCGGAACTCGTTCGCCGCTGTAAGGATTGACCGCGAAATGGCTGGTAAAGAAACCCTCCTTCTCGATATCGGCAGGGTCCCGGTTGGCACGCGCGTCCACCATCGCTTTCGCGCGAGCTTGACCCGCGCCATCGAGCAGATGCTCGTTCAGCGGGTGCTCCGGAGCCATGATGACGCACGTCGCCCCGTAGATCGTATCAACGCGCGTGGTAAAAACGCGGATTGGCTCGCCGGTTTCGGCCAGGCGGAAGGCGGCCTCGGTGCCTTCGGAACGGCCGATCCAGTTGCGCTGCATAACCAGCACACGCTCCGGCCAGCCGCCCTCAAGTTGCGCGATGTCTTCGAGCAATTGGTCGGCGTAGTCGGTGATTTTGAGAAACCACTGCTCGAGCGCGCGCTGCTCGACTCGCGTGCCCTCGTGACGCCAGCAGCAACCGTCCACCACCTGCTCATTGGCCAGTACCGTGGCGCACTCCGGACACCAGTTGAGCAGCGCCTTCTTGCGGTAAGCCAGGCCGCGTTCCAGCATTTTGAGGAAAAACCACTGATTCCAGCGGTAATATTCGGGCTCGCAGGTCGAGATCTCGCGGTCCCAGTCATAACTGAACCCGAACCGCTGGTGGGTCTTTTTCATGGCGGCGATGTTCGAAAGCGTCCACTCGCGCGGCGGGCGGTTGTTCTGGATGGCAGCGTTTTCCGCCGGCAGGCCAAACGCGTCCCAGCCCATCGGATGCAGCACGTTGAATCCGCGCATCCACTTGTAACGGGCCAGAGCATCGCCGATCGAATAGTTCCGAATGTGACCGATGTGCAGCGTGC